>CALZAF010000027.1 GCA_945612775.1 uncultured bacterium
GCTAACGCTCACCCACGGCTACAAGCACTCGGCTTTCAGCCGAGCGCCTTGCTTCTTTCAGAAGCTCCATCCGGATACGCCCTCAGCGCCATAAATTGTGACAATCCGTGCCAAAATCAATCCTGTGGAAATCCGTGTTATATCCCCTCCGCCGCAGCGCAGCTTCGGAGATACTATGATAATCACCCGCAAAAAACTCATTCTAAAGTCAACTATAGCAAAGGCTGAAATCTCCCCAAAAAGAGATTTCAGCCTTTATTGTGATATTTGCCTGAATTTATTCTTTAGATTTTGCTATGAATTCTTCTACGTCGGCTGGGTGGTATGGGATGCGGTCTTCGCCGAGGAAGCGGCAGCCGTCGGGGGTGATAAGCACATCGTCTTCGATGCGCACGCCGCCGAAGTCACGGTATTCGTTCACCTTGTCGAAGCAGATGAAGTCGGCGTTGGTGCCGTTACGCTGCCAATCGTCGATGAGGTCTGGAATAAAGTAAATACCCGGTTCGTCGGTGATTACATGGCCAACTTCGAGTTTGCGGGCAAAGCGCAGTGAAGCGAGTCCGAATTGTGACGATGGTTGGATGGTGTCGTCGTAACCAACATAATTTTGTCCGAGGCCTTCCATATCATGTACGTCCATACCCATCATGTGGCCCAATCCGTGAGGCATAAACATGGCGTGAGCGCCGGCAGCCACAGCATCGTCGGTGTTGCCCTTCATCAGTCCGAGGTCTTTAAGGCGTTCGGTCATAAGGCGGCAAACAGCCATGTGCGTGTCGTACCAGCGGAGTCCAGGTTTGGCGAAAGTGAGTGCCAAGTCGTGGCAATCGGCAACGATTTGCACTATATCGCGCTGTTTTTGGGTGAATTTGCCTGAGATAGGCATTGTGCGGGTATTGTCGCTGCAATAGTGTTCAAAAGTCTCGGCGCCGGCATCCACGAGCAACAGGCGGCCGGGTTCGAGAACCACTGGCGATGGACATCCGTGCATAATTTCGCCGTGCATGGTAACGATATTGCCAAACGAGATGTTCGAGCCAAGCGAACAGGCTATGCCTTCGATAACGCCACTGATATAAGCCTCGGTCATGCCAGGCAGAGTAGCCAACTTCATGGCTGTGGTGTGCATCTTATAGCCGATGGCAGCAGCGCGTTCGAGTTCGGCAATCTCTTCTTCGCTCTTGATAGAGCGTAGCTTAACGATAGCCTTGATAAGGGTAACCGAAGAGTGAGCCTTCTGTTCTTCAGGCTTTATGCCAAGCAGATTCATGATTTCTATCATGTTTTCGTGGCGATAAGGAGGCAGATAGTGGATGGTGCGGCCCTTGGCTTCAGCCACAAGGTCGGCAAGGCGTCCGTAAGGGCGAAGTTCAGCTATGCCGCTTTCTTCTGCCATTTCGGCAGCGCTCTTCACTTTGCCATACCACACAATGTCGTCGATGCTCACTTCGTCGCCGAAGAGTATTTCCTTGCCCGAATTGCAGTCGATGGCCAAGGTGAGGCCTTCGCGATGCTGTCCGGTGAAATATAGGAATGAAGAGTCTTGACGGAATTTATATCCATTGTTTGGATAGTTCATCGGAGAATTGTTGTTTCCGAACAATAGGATAATACCGTCGCCCACGAGGTCTCGCAGTTGGCGGCGGCGTTCGATGTATGTAGCCTGAGAGAATAACATAGTAGAATGTAATTTAGTAAGTTGTTTGATAGTTTAGTTATTGCAAAGATAGTTAAATGTTTGGTCACTGCGATGCTGTTAGGTGCTGAAAAATTGCATCTAATGTGCATCAATCACTCTATTACGAGTTCCACAGGGCAGTGATCGGACCCGAAAATCTCGTTATGGATTGCTGCCGACACGAGGCGATTGTCGAGGCGCTTCGATGTGACGAAATAGTCGATACGCCAACCGGCGTTCTTCTCGCGAGCGCGGAATCGGTAGCTCCACCATGAGTAAGTGTCGGTTAGGTCGGGGAAGAAATGGCGGAAAGTGTCGGTAAATCCGGCATCGAGCAGCGCGGTGAATTTTTCGCGTTCTTCGTCGGTAAAGCCGGCGTTGCGGCGGTTGGTTTTCGGGTTTTTCAAGTCGATTTCCTTGTGAGCCACATTGAGGTCGCCGCACACTATCACGGGTTTCTTGGCATCGAGTTGGAGGAGATAGTTGCGGAAATCGTCTTCCCACGTCATTCTATAGTCGAGTCGGCGCAGTTCGTCCTGCGAGTTGGGCACATACACCGTCACAAGGAAGAAATCGGGCATCTCGAGCGTAATCACGCGGCCTTCGTGGTCGTGATCATCGATGCCGATGCCGTAGGTTACGCTGAGAGGCGTATGGCGAGTGAAAATAGCAGTTCCTGAGTAGCCTTTCTTTTCGGCATAGTTCCAATACGATTGGTAGCCGGGGAATTGCAAGTCGAGTTGACCTGCCTGCATCTTGGTTTCTTGCAGGCAGAAGAAATCGGCGTCGAGGGCTTCAAAACTTTCGGCGAAGCCTTTGCCCATGCAGGCTCTCAAGCCGTTTACGTTCCAAGAGATAAATTTCATATAGTAGAATTTGAGATTATTATCTAAAAAGAGTGGTTATCGCGAGGTGCCCTTGTCGGCTTTATCGGCCTTGCGGCGATGCAGTTCGAGCAAGCGGCGAAATTCGTCGTCGGCCTTAATCTTGTCGAGTATTCGCTTCACCACGCCATGCACAGCGCGTCCGCAGCGATAGTCGGCAGTGCAGGCAAAGTTCACGCGGTTTTCGCGAATCAGTTTTAGCGCGGTGTCGTGGCGCTTCTTGTCGTGCACGGCTATGGAGTGTCCGCCGTAGTTTTTCACCATCTTCATGCACGGAATGTCGGTCTCGCCGTCGCCGAAGTATATCATGTGGTCGAATGGTATAGGCCGCAGGTGGTCGGGCATATATTGATTGATTTTCACATTATCGCTCACCTCGTTGATGCCCTTATTGATTTTGTAGATAAACTGCGTCTTGGCGGTATAGTCCACAGCCACGCCGGGCCAATAGGCATTGCCTTTCTTGTCGTAGAGATATGAGCTGGCAAAGATATTGGTAAATTCTTTGGCGATGGGTGTGCCTTCAATCATCTCGCGCAGACCCGATGAATTGATGTAGTGACGCACATCAAGCCCTATGGAATTGCCATACTCGTTGATAAGCGAAAACCACTCCTTGACGCCGGGATAAAGCTCGATATTGGCGCCAAACTTGCGGAATTGCTCGCGCTGCAGCGAGATATTGTTCTCCTTGGCGGCATTCAACATAAGGTACATATAGCACAATATGTTGTTGGCATCGTTGGCGCGCGAAAGCAGGTAGTTCTTCTTCCAAAACTCCTCAGGATCTTTGTTGATGGCTTGAATAAAGCCGAATTCCTGCATATTTCCGGGCGAAAGCGTGCCGTCGAAATCGTAGATAAGCGCCACTATGGGTTTGCGTCGAGTCATAAAAAGAGAATAGCGAAAAAATTGTTGTAATCGTTAGCCAGTTGCCGCCCAAACATACGCTATTGTGCAGTAACCGAATACAAAACTAATAAATTCTGCTGAAAACATTGCAAAAACGAGCAAAAATGACATCGCCCAAGGCAAAATTAGCCAAAGAGTCATTTGGGTTTGAATCTGTGTGAGATTATTAGTATGGGGATATAAAAGCAGCCACCGAGGCTGAAAATTGGGGATTTCGGCCTCGGTGGGTGTTATTGGTGGAAATTGCTCCGCAGCGGCTTTGCAGACCGATGCGTGGGGCAATTATGAAGTGCGTTTAGTAGAGCAATGTGCCGCTGATGCACCAGTAGCTGTTGCTGCCGCCTTCGGGTTCGCCTTGCGGGATTTGCACTGTGATGGTGTGAGTGCCAGCCGAGAGGTTGCCGAGAGGAATGTGATTAGGGTTGGTTACAGTGCCTGGGCACCAGTTAGAGCGGCTCATATCCGATGAACTGCAACCTGTTTCATACATACCTGTCTGTGGGTTGAAATTGCGATAAGTGCCGCAATCGTCGCGCCATGGAACGAACGAAATCACGCGAGTTCCGTCGAGATAGATGGTGTTAGGCTTCTGCAGGAATTCATCGCCGCCACCCCAACCACCGTGGCCTGTGGTGGTGTAGAGCAGATGCGCGTTCTTAACGTCGTGGTCGAGGGTGAAGGTCACCTTAAGCGAGTCGCCGAGTTGATAGAGCGGATAAGGCTGACCATCTTGCTCGAGATAGTTGACTGTGTTGAACAGCGGCATAGCGTTTTCGTAGTCGTAGAGTTTGTGGCGAAGGTCGTCGGGGAAATATTTCAATTTCAGCGACACGCGGTGTCCGCGGCTGTCCCAGTTGCCGATGTAGGCACCTATCCACACCTCGCCTTGCAAGTGGCATTGCAATGGGGTAACTTGCATCTTATAGAATACCGAATCCACCCATTCCTGTCCGGGAATCTTCATCTTATCGTTGAAGAAGCGCACACCAAAGCCGGTGAAGAAGCGCATTAATTCCACAGGCACATCGTAGGTAGGAGTGCTGATAAGGCCATGGTATTTCTCGCCGCCGCTCTCGAAGTAAGGGGTAGAGTCGAGTTTGCGAATAGCGTCGAGGAACGACTGCTCCTTGCCGGTAGGGATTACGAATACCGATCCGGTGCGGTCGTAGGCGTCGCCTTCAGAATACTGGGTTACGTCGGCAAAAATGCCCCATCCGCGATGCAGTTCGGGAAGTTTCACCTTCTTGATGATTACAGTGCCGCCACCGCAAGCATACACCTTGTTAGCTTCGAGTTCGCCATCAGGAAGTTTGGCGCCGTTGAAGCAAACGCGTTCTTGGTCGAAGATAGGCACAGTCACCACCACGCTTTGCTTGATGGCGTATTGATAGTCGAAGCGGTTGAGCGTTTTGCCCCATTCGGTAGGCCAAAATTCGGGTTCGCTCTTGAGTGGCTTGATGGCGGTAGCTTCTTCAACCTGATTTTGGTTGCGCACCACGCGAAGCACCAATCCGTCGGGCACGCCCACGCCCACTTGAGGAGTTCCTCGCACAGGCAGTTGGGTGGTGTACCAGATGTCATAGTGGTTAGAATTGACCACCGAGTGAACGCAGCGGCAATCGTAGCCGAGAATTTTCTCGGTTTTGCCGGTATCGGTGAGGTTAGCACCGATGGTGAAAGGCGATTCGGTGGTTACCACTTCGCCATTTTGCAGCACGGCGCGGCTCATGCTCTTGCCTGCAGCGAAATCGGTGAATTGGCGTTGCTCTGGCGCTTTGAGCGTCATGCGTGGGTCGTTGGCTTTAGCGTCGGGCACATACATGGTCTTGTCGCCCACGAAAGTCATCACTGCAGCGCCGATGATGGTGCCGCGGCTATTGTAGGTGTAGCTAATCTCGTAGCCTTTAACCTTAGCTTTCTTAGCAAACATTGGCATTGAGATAATCAATGCCAATGCTATAATTATGTATCTCTTCATAGAATACACAGTGGATTGGGGAACAATTAGTTAGAAGTAATCACTTGGCCAGCACCGCGGTAAAGCTTTGCAGGACCGTCGAGAAGTACGGCGATAACGGTGATTTGCTCATCTTGCACTTCTTCGGGCACGTCGATGTAGATGATGCCTGGAAGTGAGCTCCAATAAGGCTTGTCGTAAACCTTATAGTTGAGCATAGTGCCATTGCCCACTACCCATACGCGGTTTACATTGTTAACGATGCCGCGCAAAGGCACGCTACCGCGAACCTTGTTAGGAATGTAGAGGTAAAGGATGTCGCCAGCCTTGTTGAGTGTGGTGTAGCCGTCAGGGAAGTGTTCGGCAGGAATGCCGGCACGAGTGCCATAGATAGCCTCTTTGTGCTTGTTGGTCCAGCGACCAAATTCCTTGAGGATATTCACTTGCTCTTCAGGGATAGTGCCGTCGGCACGAGGACCGATGTCGAGTAGCAGGTTACCGCCATTGCTCATGCAGTCGCAAAGGGTGCGGAGCAGCATGTGTGGTGTCTTGTAGTTGCGGTCTTCTTGCTGATATCCCCACGAATCGTTCATAGTGTAGCAGAGTTCCCAATATTTTCCCTCAGGACGAACCACTGGAATACCTTGCTCTGGAGTGTCGTAGTCGCCATAGCCTTGGATACGCGAGTTGACGATAACCGAAGGGTTGGTGCTGCGAAGCAGCGAGATAATGCCCTTGCTGTTCCAGTTTTCAGCCGACTGTTCCCAGTCGCCGTCGAACCAATAAAGAGCAGGCTTGTGAGCATTGAGTTCTTCGAGTTGAGCGAAGTTGAACTTGCAGAAGTTAGCCCAGCGCTTAGGGTCTTGCGCGATGTCGTAGCGAGTAGATGTGCGAGTAGCGTTAGGATAGTCGGGGTGGCTCCAGTCGAGAAGCGAGTAGTAGAAACCGAGTTTCAGGTTCTTGCGCTTCTTCACCTCCTTGATGAAAGGAGCGAGCACATCCTTCTTGGCAGCCGAGCTCTTGGTGGTGCTTAGGTTGCCTGCCTTAGTGTCCCAAAGCGCCACGCCATCGTGGTGCTTAGTGGTGATAACGGTGTATTGAGCACCGCTCTGCTCGATGAGATCAACCCACTCCTTAGCATTGTATTTGCTCGCAGTGAATCCATCGAGTTGCTTCATATATTCCTCGTAAGGAAGATAATTGTTAAAGAACGACCAGCTCTCCGAGACGCCTCTCACGGCATAGATGCCCCAGTGGATAAACACACCAAACTTAGCATCGCCAAACCACTGCATGCGGTTTTGGTAGGCATCTTCGGTTTCGCCAGTGATGCGTGTCTGTGCAGCAACGGGTTGCAACATGGCTGCTGCCATCAGAATAGATAAAAGGATTTTTTTCATATTGTTATTTTAGGTTTAATTTGTTCACAGATTCGGTTTCACAAAGATATATAAAAATTTTGGTAGAAACATCATTTAAGTTTAAGAAAGGCAAGATAGAAAAAACCGAAATCTTCTCTTTGGCTATTGTAAGGATTATGACGGCAAGCATAGCACAATAACAATTTGCCTTCTTGCAAGGCAACAATTTTGCACTCGCCGCCCAAGATTGTGGAAAACAGGTTGCTAAAATAATAAAACTTTTGCTTATCTTTGCGATAAAGCGCTGTGCGGCTATAGGTGTGCTGCATAGCGGCTTTTGGAGATATGTAACGCCTTATTTTCTAACCCATTAACGCTTTAACTCAAAATCTTAACCTCAGAGAACAGCAAAATGTGAGCGAAATAAATAAACTAAACAACAATATATTATGAAGAAAACCCTATTACGAAACGCTGCGCTGGTGCTGCTTGCAATGATGATAGCATTGCCTGCAAGTGCGCAACAACGCTTCGACCAAAAACGAATCTATCAGATAGTGTCGGTGCTTCACCCCGACAAGGTGCTTGGCTATGCTGGTAATGGCGGCCAGGTGGTACTGAAGAACGCCGATAAATCGGATAAAAATCAGTTGTGGACCATCAGCGAGCTGTCGGGCAGCTTCCGATTCTCGAATGCCTATGCAGGAGTGTCGATGCGCGCCGACGATACGGCTACAGCCCGCATGACCGACACCAATGGTTCTGACGAAATGCAACTTTGGCTCGCCAATCGTGTGGGCGAATCGGTGCAACTTGTGCCATCTAATCACGCCAAGTGGGCGGCAGCCGTAGAAGGCGGCAAGGTGGTGATGGCTGATGCTGCCAAGGTGGGCAATAGCGATGCCGCATTGTTCCGCATAGTGGCTACACACCTCACCGTTGACGATGGCGACAACCTTGCGCAGGGCGAACAGCCCATCTGGGAAGATGAAACCCGATTTGCCGAAAACAAGGAGGCTGGACACACCACATTCACCCCATATCCCAACGAAGATGCTATGGTGAGCGATGCCGAGCATTATGCTTTCCCCTGGTCTTACACCAAGAGTAAGAGCGCTATGCTGCTCAATGGCGACTGGTATTTCAACTTCGTTCCCGAGCCATCGATGCGCCCTGTGGACTTTTATGCCGAGGACTACGACGTGAGCAGCTGGAACACCATTCCTGTGCCATCTAATTGGGAAATGCATGGCTACGACCGCCCTATCTACTGCAATGTGGAATATCCACACGGCAATACTCCGCCATTTATCCGCGCCCGCAAGGGATTTAACGACGGCGGCGCCAACTATGGCATCAACCCCGTTGGCTCGTATGTGCGATTCTTCGATTTGCCGAGCGATTGGGATAAGCAGCGCACATTTATCCACTTTGGAGGCATCTACAGCGCCGCTTTGGTCTATCTCAACGGCGAATATGTGGGATATACCCAGGGTGCTAACAATGTGGCTGAATTCGACCTCACCAAATATCTCCGCCCGGGCCGCAACCGTCTGGCTGTGCAGGTGTTCCGCTGGAGCGACGGCTCGTATCTCGAATGTCAAGATATGTTCCGCATGAGCGGCATCTTCCGCGATGTGTATTTATATAATGTGCCTAAGGTGAGCCTTCGCGACCATGTCATCACATCGCGACTCACTGCAGCAAGCGGCTACACTGCCGGCACTATGACCGTGAACCTGACTCTCGACAACCGCGACCTCAAGAAGGGCAAGAAGGACGTGGTGGTGAAACTCTTCGACGATGCCGACCAACTGGTGGCTCAAAAGTCGGTGAGCATTCGCTACGGCGCCAACGCCCCTATAGCAACAGCCAAGGTGCAGTTTGCGCTCAAGAATCTAAAGCCTTGGAATGCCGAGACTCCTAACCTCTACACCGTGAGAGTGGTGCAGAGCGAAGGCGGAGCGCAGGAGATGGCTTTCTCTACCAAATATGGCTTCCGCGAGATAGAACAACGCGGTTCGCTTATCTACATCAATGGTCAGCGGTTGTTCTTTAAGGGCGTAAACCGTCACGACTCTCATCCGCTGCTGGGCCGAGCCGTTAACACCGAGAGCATGCTCGAAGATGTGCTGCTGATGAAGCGAAACAACGTCAACACCATCCGCACTTCGCACTATCCAAATGCCGCTAAGATGTATGCAATGTTCGACTATTTCGGACTTTACGTTATGGACGAAGCCGACCTCGAAGACCATGCCAATCAGTCGATTAGCGATATGCCGTCGTGGATTCCTGCCTTCGTTGACCGCGTGGAACGCATGATTCAGCGCGACCGCAACCACCCGAGCGTGATTTTCTGGAGTTTGGGCAACGAAAACGGCGGTGGCAACAACTTCCAGGCTTGCTACGATGCAGCCAAGCGCCTCGATAGCCGCCTTGTGCACCACGAAAGCACTCGCGACGGTAAGGAATATGGCGGCAACCGATTCAGCGACTTGTATAGTAAGATGTATCCAAGCATGGAATGGATGGACAAATACGTCAATTCGTTCGAAAAACCTATGTTTATATGCGAATATGCCCACTCTATGGGTACTGCCATAGGCAACCTCCGCGAATATTGGGAAAGCATCGAAAGCAGCACTACCACCATAGGCGGCGCTATTTGGGACTGGGTAGATCAGAGCATCTATGAACCAAATGAAATTCTCAATGGCACCTACAAGGGTCGCCTACGCACTGGTTACGACTTCCCTGGCCCTCACCAAGGCAATTTCTGCTGCAACGGCGTGGTGACAGCGCTTCGCGAAGTGACTCCAAAACTTGTGGAAGTGAAGGCTGCCTATCAATATCTGAAATTTGCGCTCAAGGGCGTGAATGCCGACGGCACTGCAGCCGAAGTGGAGGTTAGCAATACCTACGACTTTATCACCACCGAGGGAATGCAGCTGCAATGGCAAGCCAAAGCCGATGGCGTGGTGGTGGGCGAAGGCAATGTGGCATTGCCGGTGATTAGCCCCGACAGCAAGGCTGTTATTACCATCAATCTGCCTGCCAAGGCTAATGTGGCTGCTGCCAAGCGCAGCGGCGCAGAGATAATGCTCGATGTGCATGTGGTCAACACCAAGGCATCGCGCTGGGCAGCGGCTAACCACGAATTGGCATTGGCTCAATTTGCACTCACCCAACGCGGCAAGATGGCTCAAATCAATGTAGATGCCGATGCCGAACCGCTGAAGGTTGACGATGGCGAATCGCAGTTGACTATTGCCAACAAGGCAGTGAGCGTGACATTCGACAAGGCCACTGGCGTGATGAAGCAGCTCCGAATCAACGGACTTGACGTAATCTATGGTGGAATGGGTCTGGAATACGACAACTTCCGCTGGATAGAGAACGACCGCATCAACTATGAAGGCAACGGAATGGAATCTACCGGCACTTGCAGCGTCAAGACCACAGGTATAGGCAATGTGGTGGTAAGCACCGAGCGCAAGGGCAGCCTCTGCAACACCATTATAGCCTACACCATCTATCCCAATGGTGTTATCGACGTTGATGCTAAGTTTGTGCCACAGAAAGAAGGCCTACGCCGCACTGGCTTGGCTTGCGCTATCTGTCCTGCTCTCAGCAACATAGAGTATTATGCTAAAGGTCCGTGGGAAAACTATATCGACCGCGACGATGCTTGCTTGCTGGGCCGCTACAAGACCTCAGTCGATGAAATGGATGTGCCTAACACCAAGCCTCAGTCGATGGGCAACCGCATCGACCTGCGCGAATTGCGCATGACCAACGGCGCGGGCAAAGGCATAGTGATTACCACCGAAGGCGACGTGGCATTCTCAGCATTGCGCTACACCGACCAGGATCTCATGAACACCAATCACCCTTGGGAATTGCAGAAACGCCCATTTATCCATCTGCACCTCGATGCATATCAGCGAGGCATAGGTAACGGCAGTTGCGGCCCTCAAGCCATGGATAAATATCAGATTAAGATCTCTCCAGTATCGTATAAGCTAAGAATCGCAGCCAGCCGATAATGTGATATAGCTCAATAACCTCCAAGCCACAGATAACGCCGACCATTCGTATCGAAGTTATCTGTGGCTTGTTATTTGTCTGCCTGGCAGTTCTGAAAAGTTGAAACCTGGAGAATTCACGCGAGTCGGAATCCGACCCGAAGCCTTAAATTAGTCCACTTTTTCTACGATTACACGCCAATTGTGTGCAAAAAATCTTAATCGGTTTGTATAAAACTATATAAATTGCTAACTTCGTGCAGAGATGTATTTTTTTCAGCCCCGTTGACCTCGGCTTCAAGGCTTGGGGCAAAACACAAATTCTGACAATAATGAAAGTAGTAACTAACATATTGCTGGTAGCCGCCATGATTATATATCTGTTCCTGCCTCTTTTCGAGGTGGAGTTCGATGGCGGACTCACCGGATTCTATTATACAGCCAACACCCTATCCGATTCTGCCGACTTGGCAAAGCAACTCTTTGCCTTGCTGCCTTTTATCAGCTGCTTCGGCGCTATTGCATTCAACTGCCTGAAGCACCGTTTCTGGGGATTCATCGTGGCTGTGTTTATAGTATGCGGCATTCTGTTTTATTATTTTGCCAAGCAATTTGTGCTTATTCAGGCTCCCGAGGTATATCACTACGTTGGCATAGGTTCGGGATTTGTCATCGGATATGTGCTTATGATTTGCGCCTTGGCTTCTGCCATTCTTTCGCTGTTGCCATTCGCTTTCAACCTGCTTCACGAGAAGCCTAAATCGCATGGACGTGCCTAAGAGGCACTTCTCGCTCTATTTTTGCATCACCTCTCATTTGTTCCCATAGCCGTTTTGCCGTGGGGCAATATCTCATTATCCTATTTGGCTTATTTGTTGGTCATTGAGGCGTAAACCATTTTACAATCGTGTAACAAAAATACCCCAAACCCCTCCAGAATAGCCCTATTTGTGTTAAAAGGTGTTAAAATTGATATTTAATCAATTTTTTGCGTTTTGTTATCTAAAACTATCAATTATATTTGTAACGTGTTTTTCATAGTATTAAATTAAGATTAAGGTTAAAGTGGGCTGCGCAGTGATGCGGAGCCTATTTTTTTACTCCGGTTTAGCGAGCAATACCACGGATTTTCACTACATTTGCCCTATGGCAGACAAGATGACACCCCAACAGCGGCATAAGTGCATGAGCCACATACGCAGCAAGAACACGCAACCCGAATGGATTGTGCGCCGCCACCTGTGGCAGGAGGGCTTTCGCTATCGCCTGCATGTGAAGTCGCTCCCTGGCTGCCCCGACATTGTGATTCGACGCCTGAAAACCGCAATCTTCGTTAATGGCTGCTTCTGGCATGGGCATAAATGCCAACGCCATTTCCCTTCGAAAAACCGAAAATTCTGGTTCGACAAAATTTCGCGAAACCGCTCTCGCGACCTCCTCAGCCAGCAGTCGCTCGAGGCAATGGGATGGATAGTGATAGTAATCTGGGAGTGCCAACTCTCACGAACTGCCGCACCTCACACGCTGCAACTCCTCACTCGCACTCTGCAGCTTATCAGCAACACCAAATCATCGGCATACTACACTACACCTGCCGAAGCTTCTCCCCTCGCTGCAGAACCCGACTACTCTTACCCCGAGGACACCACCGAATTGCCGGCAAATAACATCGCAGAACTAACCCCCACCTCATACTCATCGCCCGAACCTACCTCCCTCGCCGCCGAAAGCGACACGGAATACTCTGCAAAATAGAATCCCCAAATCTGCAGAACCCGCAATAGGCAATAAATATCATCGTTAGCAAAGATTTATTTGTTAAAATATATTTAGTAATAGGCTTAACTACCCATAATTAGTTAAAACTCGTTAATACAAAGCAAAATAATGCCTAAAAATTATGTTATATAACATATTTCCTATACCTTTGCATCAAGTTTTTATGGTATTTAGATTTTTGGAATCATAAGCCGCGAGGCCAAAGTGATTCTTCGATAAAAAAGGTTTAGTTTTAAGGTTTATGTTATTAACCGTCTAACGGTTAGAAAGACGATCTTCTGCGAGGTGCAGAGGATGTTTTTTTATATACCTACCCCAACCCCGCACCGCACCATCAAAACCTATGTAGCCATATCGTCTTTACGACTCGTAAATTTGAAGAATTGTCACTAAAATGTGCTATCGTGGCAAGGAATTGCCCCGAATTTATTAACTTTGTAAGGATAAACTGATTTCTCCACACAATCAGCAACGCAAAACCTCAATAACCGAACGATGAAAGTAAAGCTATTCGCAATAATATATATATTGGCATCGGCTGTGGCTTGGGCTGGCAATCCCGACGCCACCGACTCGATTCCTTCCGACTCTATCGAGGTAAAAAAGGAGCCTCGCACCGACTACGACGGCATCGACGTTTCGAAATATCAAGGCCGTATCGATTGGGAAGCCATCGCTAACAATGAAAATATAAAATTCGTGTATATAAAAGCCACCGAAGGCGCCACTTACACCGACCCGAACTTCGAACGCAACATCGCTGAGGCTCGCAAACATGGCGTTAAGGTGGGTTGCTACCACTTCCTGCGCTCGTCATCTACTATCGACGACCAGTTCGAAAACATCAAACAGCACATTCGCCGCGAGGAGCAGTCGCTTGTGCCTATGATTGATGTGGAAACTAAAGGCAAATGGAACAATGAGCAGCTGGTGGATAGCCTTCATGCGCTGGCGGTGAAAATTTTCGACTACTACCGCTGCGCTCCCATCATCTATACATACGTCAACTTCTACAACCGATATCTTTCGGGACGCTTCACCAACTACCCGCTTTTTATAGCTCGATACACCGACGACGACCCTGTGCTTGCCGACGGCACACCTTACGTGATATGGCAATTCAGCGAGCGCGGACGCATCGACGGTATCAACGGCAACGTCGATCTTAACCGATTCGGTCCTGGCTACTCGGTGCACGACCTGTTCATTAATTCGCAACGCATTATGGGCAACACCGGGCTCGATATTTCGCCCGAGGACTTGGTGCTGCACAGTTCGGTGGCTCAAATCAAGGAATTGCCTAAAATGCCCGACTCGTCGTCAAAACTCACCAAGGAGGAACTCGCTAAAATTCGCCGCGAAATGGCTAAAAAAGATGAGGCTGAAAAGAAAGAGGCACAAAAACGAGCCCGCGAAGAGGCTAAGGCGCGTCGCGAACAAGCAGAGCAGAACGCTAAGCGCGGCATAGTGGCTCCTGCTGCCAAACACAACGCTGGCGACCAAAGCGCAGCCGACGAAGGCGAAGAGAAGTCGAAAAATAGCATCAGCTCGTTCTTCTCCAACCTTTTCGGGTTGGGAAACGACGATAAGAAGGAAAGCAAGGCAAAGGCAGCCGAATCTGTCACCGCCCCGGCACGAGAAACTGCCGATAAAGCCGACCGTGAACTCCCAGCCGATAGCGTAACCATTGAGGTGCGAACCCGCAAAACCAACAACAATAGCAACAACCCAATTAGATACTCCACACGACACAGAAATGAATAATATCAAGAACCTACTTTTCGACCTTGGCGGTGTGATAATCGACATCAACCGCGACCGCTGCGTTGAAGCCTACACCCGTGCAGGTATGCGCGACGCCAACGAGATGCTCGGCGTGTATAAGCAGAGCGGCATCTTCTTGCAACTCGAGGAAGGCGCCGTAACTCCCGAGGAGTTCAGAGCCGAAATTCGACGCCACTTCGACTGCGAGGTGAGCGACGAAACCATCGACCAATGTTTCGCCCAATTCTTGCTCGGCATCCCTGTGGAGCGTCTGCGTGCCTTGGAGCGCCTTGGCAAGCAATATCGCATCTATCTGCTCTCTAACACCAACGCCATAATGTTCGACACCACCATCCGCGATTTCTTCCGCGCCGATGGCCACGACTTGGAATATTATGCCGAGGATATGGTACTCTCCTACGAGGCTCATTGCTGCAAACCTGATGAACGAATATTCAAGATGTGCATCGAGAAATTCGGCATCCGCCCCGAAGAAACATTATTCTTCGACGACGGTCAGGTGAACTGCGACGCGGCTGCTCAACTGGGATTCCGCACTCACTGCGTCACTCCCGGCACGGAGTTTTACCACTATTTTAAGTAATACTCTAACCAATCTCTATCGGTATGAAAGTATTAACCAGCCCCGCCGAATGTGACAAGGTGGCTATAGCCGCCACCATTGGCATGTTCGATGGCGTGCATTTAGGACATATAGCGCTCATCGAGTCGCTCAAACGCGAAGCCGCCAAACGCGGCTTGGCTACTGCAGTGGTCACATTCCGCGACCATCCGCAGAATGTGCTCCATGGCGGCAACGTGAAGTGGATTAGCACTCTCGACGACCGAATTGCAAGCATTGAGCGTACCGGCATCGACTACCTGATACTGATGGACTTCGACCGCAGCCTCGCCGCACTCGACTCTACGGCATTCATGGTAATGCTCAAGCGAAATTATGGACTCAAGGCGCTTGTAGTGGGCTTCAACCACCGCTTCGGGCACAATCGCAGCGAGACTTTTATCGACTATCAAGCCAACGGCAAGAAAATTGGCGTAGAGGTGCTGAAAGCCGAGGAATATGATGGCGAATATGCCCCGGTGAGTTCGTCGATAATCCGCCACCTAATAGTGGGCGGCGATGTGGAGGCTGCGATGCACCGCCTCGACCACCCTTTCTCTATCACCGGCACTGTGGTGCATGGCTTGAAGAACGGCAGAAAGATAGGTTTTCCTACCGCCAACGTGGGCAATTTTTCCGACCAACTGATTCTTCCGCCTAATGGCGCCTACGTGGCATTCGCTCGCGTGAACGGCGGCAAGCTGCTCAAGGCGATGGCCAACATCGGCACTCGCCCAACTGTGCTCTGCAATGCGCCCATCAGCGTGGAGGTGAACATACTCGACTTCGATAGCGATATCTACAACCAGCCATTCACCGTCTATCTGGTGAAGCGTCTCCGCCCCGAGACGCAATACGCTTCGCTCGACGCCCTTAAGGAACAGCTCCTTAAAGACCGAGAAACTACCCGCCAATACCTCAACTCGATTTCTACAAACATAATATAACTTAACAGCATGAAAATAACCAACTTTGCCAATGAAAATTCACTTCTCGGACAATACCTCCGAGAGATGCGCGACATCAACACGCAGAACAATCGTCTGGTGTTTCGCAACAACATTCATCGCATAGGCCAAATCATGGCTTACGAGATTTCGAAAACGCTGCAATATAAGCCTATCGACACCACCACCTGCCTCGGCGTGGCTCATGAAGCTGCTTTAGCCGACGATGTGGTGCTCGCCACTGTGCTCCGCGCCGGATTGCCGTTCCACGAGGGTTTCCTGAGCTTCTTCGACAAGGCTGAGAATTCCTTTGTATCGGCGTATCGCCAATACAAACCGGGCAGCGACGAATTTGAAATAAAAATCGAATACATTGCCTCGCCAAGCATCGAGGGAAAGGTGCTGCTGCTCGTTGATCCTATGCTTGCCACCGGAGCCTCAATGGAACTCGCCTACAAGGCTTTGCTCACCAAGGGCAAACCTAAATATGTGCATGTGGCATCGATTATCGCTTCGCAGCAGGCTGTAGATTACGTAAAATCGCACTTCCCCGAAGCCACCACATCGCTCTGGGTGGGCGCCATCGATAGCGAACTCAATGCGCACTCCTACATAGTGCCCGGACTCGGCGACGCCGGCGACCTCGCTTACGGCGTTAAGGAATAAGCCCAGCCCGACAATTCACCCTTATCAATCACTTCCCGGCGAGACCCCAAATCCCGCCGTAAGGGTCTATTTTTTCCGAAAAACACCATCACAAAACACTGGTCAGCGGATTTTCACGGTGGGTATCGAGTAAACCTACCGCAACACAGCCTCGGCGAGGCTGATTTATGGTTAGCACCACACAGAGGGAGCGCAGCGACCGGTGTGGTGTGCCTATTCCACCAACTAATCAGCTTCGGAGATGCTGATAGACACCCGCTTCCCACATAACACATCCGCTCGAATAATTCAAAATTCAAAACACATCCGCTCATTATTTCGCAGGGCAACAATTGTTAACAAACCTTTATCAAACAACCACTAGAACTACTAATAGTTAATACTTGTTAATACAAAGCAAAATAATGCCCAAAAATTATGTTATATAACATATTTCCTATACCTTTGCATCAAGTTTTTATGGTATTTAGATTTTTGGAATCATAAGCCGCGAGGCCAAAGTGATTCTTCGATAAAAAAGGTTTAGTTTTAAGGTTTATGTTATTAACCGTCTAACGGTTAGAAAGACGATCTTCTGCGAGGTGCAGAGGATGTTTTTTTATATACCTACTCGAAAAAAATCATTCCCCATTGCGATTGGCAACAGGGAATGATTTTATCTTTATCCGAATGCAAGGGAAATGCGCTTACATAAGCAATATGCCTTTTGCCCGGCAGAGTTCGTATTGTTCTTCAGGCCAGATGCTGGCTTGCACTTCGCCTATGTGCGCTTTCTGAAGCAGATACATACACAAGCGACTTTGTCCGATACCGCCACCTATCGAGTATGGCAATTCGCCGTTGACAAGCGCCTTATGGAAGTTGAGCTGCAAACGGTCCTCGCAACCGCGTGCCGCAAGCTGTGCCTTTAGCGACTCTTCGCTCACGCGAATACCCATCGACGATAGCTCAAATGGCACCTCAAGGATGTTGTCCCACAATATCAAATCGCCATTAAGGCCGTAGAATCCGTCTTCATTGAGCGTAATCCAGTCGTCGTAGTCGGGGGCACGACCGTCGTGAGGTTCGCCGTTGCTCAATGGGTTGCCGATACCTATAATAAACACTGCGCCATAGCGCTCAGCCACTTTTGCCTCTCGTTCTTTCGAACTCAGGTCGGGATATTGCTGAAGCAGCTCCTCGCTGTGAACGAATGTCACTTTCTCGGGCAGACGAGGTGTGATGTGCGGAAAATCGGCAAAGATTTTCGCCTCTGTCTCGCGCAGAGCGCGGTATATCTTCTCAACTGTTGATTTCAGATAGTCCAAATTGCGATCCTCGCGGCGAATGGTCTGCTCCCAGTCCCACTGATCCACATATAGCGAGTGCAGATTGTCGAGGTCCTCGAAGGTGCGAATGGCGTTCATATCGGTGTAGAGACCATAGCCGGGCGCTATGTCGTAGGCACCGAGCTTCATACGCTTCCACTTGGCAAGCGAGTGCACCACTTCGGCGCGGCGCGAGTCCATACAAGCTATGTTGAACGACACGGCATGCTCCACGCCATTAAGGTCGTCGTTGATACCTGTGCCACTGAGCACAAACAGCGGTGCCGTTACGCGGCGCAAACACAATGCCGCCGACAACTTTGCCTGAAATGTATCTTTAATGGTCTTGATGGCTATTTCTGTGGTCTCTGGCAAGAGTTTCTGCTTATACTTCTTAGGGATAATAAGTGCCATAAATAATTACTGGTTTTGACTTTGTTTTGTGTATAATAGGGTTATGCAATAGTTTTCATTTATATCTGCGATGCCGAAGCGCAGCCTACTCTATCGCAGCTTCGATGCAAAGATACGCCAAATTTCTATATTACCAACAACAAAAGAT
>CALZAF010000028.1 GCA_945612775.1 uncultured bacterium
TCACACCGTTACACGCGCAAATGGCGGCAACGATATGTCGCAAAACTCTTTATTTAAATACTTAAAATATCCTGCAATGGCTATCATAGCCGCATTGTCGGTAGTAAATGATCGCTTGGGTATAAACGCCTTGATGCCGCGTCGCTCGCAATACACTTGCACAGCATTGCGCACGCCCGAATTTGCCGAAACGCCGCCACCTATTGCCACTGTCTTGATTTTGGTCTGCTTGATTGCCTTGCCAAACTTATCCATCAGGATGTCGATGATGGTTTTCTGCAACGACGCAGCCAAATCTGCCATGTTTTCTTCTATAAAGTTCTCATTTAGCTTCTTAGCGTCGCGTAAGGTGTAGAGAAACGATGTTTTAAGCCCACTAAAGCTATAGTCCAAGCCGGGAATATGTGGTTTGCTGAACTTAAAACGCTCTGCATCGCCTTCAGCGGCCAAACGGTCGATAATCGGGCCTCCGGGATAAGGCAAGCCCATCACCTTGGCACACTTATCGAATGCTTCGCCTGCTGCATCGTCGATTGTCTGTCCCAGCACCTCCATATCGTATGGCGAGTTTACCTTGATAATCTGCGAATTTCCGCCCGATACGAGCAGGCATAGATATGGAAATTCGGGAACCTCGGTATTCTCGTCTTCCTTCACAAAGTGTGCAAGCACATGGCCATGAAGGTGATTCACGTCAAGCAAAGGTATGCCAAGCGAGAGAGCCAAGCCCTTGGCAAACGATGTGCCCACGAGCAACGACCCCATAAGTCCCGGACCACGAGTAAACGCTATTGCGCTGATGTCGCTCTTCGATATGCCTGCCTGACGAATCGCCTCCGACACCACTGGCACTATGTTCTGCTGGTGTGCTCGCGATGCCAATTCGGGCACCACTCCACCATAGGCCTCATGCACCTTCTGGCTGGCTATCACATTCGAGAGTAGCACTCCGTCCTTGATGATTGCCGCCGATGTATCGTCGCACGACGATTCTATTCCAAGTATTATTACACTCATAATATATTATATAATGTGTTACTTTTTGTTTTTATTTCAATTATTTAAAATATGTCGAACCGGAAACCTGCCGTTAGGGTCATAATCTCTATAGAATTAAAGAATCCGTAGTTCTTGCTTCTATACCAATGCCCGTCGAAACGGAATCCAAGACCATAGAAGAATCGCTTGTGGTTATACACCAAACCAAGTTTTCCCTTAATGTTGAGCGAGAAGATATTGCCATATCCATCGATATTGTCGGCAAAGCAGTGCTTAAATCCCACCGAGGGCAGCATCGACACATTGAACACCCAATTGGGCTTAAACACCCAGTTGTAGCCATAGCCAAGTAGCAGGCAGTAATCATTATACTTAAATCGATACACTGTCTTGTCCTCGGGCAGCTGAGTTTTTAATTCATCGCTCAAGCTCTCGAAATCGAGCCCCACATTCTGGTGCGAAATGGTGAAACCGCCAATCATCGAACCGGCACTGCGCTTCTGATATTTCGAGAAATTATATGCTGCGCCTTGCGAATACTTCTTGTTGTTGAAGAAATAATACACATCCACTCCGTACGACTCTAACGATAAGCCCGGAAACTCATCAGTAAACCATTTACCATCGTTATAGTCGCCGAAATGATGGATATTAGTTCCACCTGTATTCTTGTTATAATATCCTTCGGCTGCGAATCGCGAACATGTGAATTGCAATTCTAATTTCTTCTGACCGCTGTTCTTGTTGCCGAAGAGCACATTCATTTCTTGCGAATAGCCCAAGCTCACAGCCATATATGAAACATATGTGCCAAGGTTGGATGAAATATTGGTCATCATACCCATATTCACCTTTTGTGGGAATCGCATAGCATAGCTTTCGAGCCATTCTTCATTTTTCACCACGGCTTTGCACTTATAGCCTGTTCCCACCACATAGTCCGGGTCGTAGCTATTGAATGTGCGGTCGCCCCAGCGATATAGGTTGACACACATCTGCAAAAACGATGGATATACAATGCTCTCATCGTTAAGGTCGAGTTTGCCTTTCATAAGCTGCTGCTTCCAATAGTCGTCGGCATGCGTTTTTCGCGCCATTATCAGGCTATCGGTGTTCTGCTGCTGAGCATCGGCGGAGTCAAGTTCGCACACAGGGGCATAGTCAATGGGCATGCTTACTTCTGCTTCTTGAGCATGGGTGCCAATCATCGAAGCCATAGCAGAAAGCATCACTATCAATATTTTCCTAAAATGCTCCATTTCACTTTTCTCCTACCTCAATTCTCATCATTTTATCGTGTCGGCGTTCTGCTCAGTGGTAGATATGCTATCTTCAGCCACCGGCAGCACCTTGCGAGCTCTTTTAAACGGATTTTCAAAATCGAACTTAAATTCCACACCCACGCCTTGCGTAGTCATTGCGCTGCGCACATAGTAATTCTGGTCGTTGAAGTGATTATATGCCTTTAGGCGCAAAGTTCCTCTTCGGTTAAGCAGATATTCTATATCGAAATCGCCTATGAAGTTGCTGTTGCGGGTGTTCATGCTATTGTCGCGATAGCCGAAATTGCCGTTGAATATCAAACGGTTGTTAAGCAGCTGGCTCGAGAGTGCCAAATCCACCTCTACATCCGAGAAGTCGCCCTTATCGCTTCGGAAATTAGGCGAAATGCTCCAGTTTTCGCTTAACTGTCCGAGCATATTCGACAGATGCGATGATAGCGTTGACGATGCCACCGAAGCGAGTTCGTTGCTGCGGTTGGAGTTGCCCATATATTCTGGTGTATAGAATCGGTTGAGAGCCAAGAGGTAAAGAATCTGGCGATTCATCAAGTCGTCGGTGCTAATAATACTCTTCACCTTGCGCTCTGCCTCGGTGCTGATGGTTGGGAACTCGAGGTCGAATGATATATCGGGCTGTCGCATATCGCCGCGAGCCATCAATATGGCGTTCACTGGCACATTGGTGCGATTTAGCTCCCTATCCGAGGCAAACGATTCATCGAGGTCGAGCAAATTAGCATTAAGCGAATAAGCTGCATTGATATCTAAGTTGGCTGAATATGGGTCGCCATTGAAGCTAATATTACTGCCAGAATTAATGGTAAAGTCCTTAATGATAATATCTTGCAGGGTGAAATTATAACTACCCTTTTCGAGTTCATATTTGCCATACATGCCCAAGCTTTCGTCGGTGCTGTCGTAGGTTAGTCGCATATTTCCCTTACCATTACCTCTAATCTTGTCGCCGCCCACTGGGTCCATCACCACGGTGAGTTGCGCCACATTAGTAATATCGGCTTGGATGTCAATCTTGAATACCGACGGCGCCGACTCCTTGTTCTTCATATTCTTGGCTGTCAGCTCTTTCACTATCTGAGGTATACCGTCGTCCTCATCATCATCTTTCTTGTTGCGATCCACAAAGGTGATGAAATTATATTCAGCGGCTGCCATATTGTCGTTTAGCACGAAGGTAAAGCGACTGCGGTCGCGCGTCTCCATATTCACACCTATCTCGCAATAGCCTGGCCATCCCTTCACAAATGCCGAACCGTTGCCATAGATAGTGCCATACCAATCTGGACTGATGGCTGGAGTGACGTCGTAGCAAAGCAAATCTTTAGCTTGGGTCACGCTGAAATCAAATTCCGGACGGTGGAAATTATCGTGTTTGAGCCAACCGTTAACCTTGGCGCTCTTGCCGTCACGGTCGTAGATAGTGATGTCGTCGAATGCTATATAGCCGGGTATGATGTGCACTGAGTCGCTTGCTGTGTAATATACATTTGTATAATCCACCTTAAACTTCAGCTCGTCGGCAAAGATGTCGCCGTAGAGGTTGATGTTATGGAAGTCGCCATACAGACAAGCCTTGCCCGACACTTCGCCCTTGATATCCGAAGTGATGGCTTGCATAAATGGCTGCAAGAATCCCACCTTGGCACGATGAGCGTCGAAATTGATGCATAGCGAGTCGCAAGTTGGAAATATTGCACCGTCGATTTTCGAGTTAAGTCCGTTGTCTTGAGCTATATCGGCATGTATGTTGATGCCTTTTGTCTCGTTGTCCCAATTACTCTTGATATCGGCATTACCCATTCTACACTTGTTGTAGGCAATGTTTTCTACATGCAGATTAGGTGTCTCCAGAATAGGCGCACCCGAAAGGAGATTCGATGCATAGAACTTTCCGGTTGCCGTACCTCCAAACATCACATTATCTATTGCCAATGTTTCAAATATATAGTCGAGGCTTATCTCATTGAGTTCTACACGAAGCACATCTTGCAGATTATTCGACACAATGCCATCTATCAGCACGCTTTGGTCGTTGCATACGCCTTGCAGATTGCGAACGGCTATTATTCCGCCATCATATTGCACTTGTCCGGGCTTCACATCCCAGATTGTGTCGTTAAACACCAATTCGGTCGGGTTGATATCAACATTAACAGCCACTTTATCATCCACATTCCTGAAGAATCGTGATGTTAGACTCAAATTGCCTTTATAATCGTGCTCGGTTAGTATCTTCCACGCCAAATTCAAATCCACTTTATCGTCGGCGCCGTTGCCTTCTACGGTTACCACTGTTTTACCTTTCTTAAGAGGGAAAATAGTCTTGGCAAGCAAACTTACATCTGGATGATTTGGGCGCTTTCGGGCCTGAACCGATGTAGATTCTATAATTTTATTGCCTTGCTGCAGATATGGAGCACTGATGTCCACGCCGAAACTTTCGGTTTTCTCATCCACATAACCGCTGATAGTGGTAGGATATACTATGTTTACCGGCAATTTCACAAGAGCCACAAGGTCCTCACATGGTTGGAGCGTGAAATCGAAATCAAAATCATTTATGCGCAGTTGCTTGGTGGTTTCACCGCTCTTCTTGATGAGCGCTGGCAGTGCATGAGCAAGGATGTTCTGTATTGTTGGCACCACATGCACAAAATCGTAGGTGCCTTCTATCGTGCCATTGATAAAATCGGAAGCAAGGGTAATACGCTGAGGCACTGAATCGTTCTTGGCATCGAGTTGAAGCGACTCTATGCGCAAACCATCGCCTTCGAGATTTACGAATGCGAAGTCCTTGACCAATATAGCACCGTTGGCATTATCTGGCTTATCGCCCGAGAAACTCACGTTCGCCTCGAACGACAGATTCTTATCGGCATTCTTGTCGTATAGATTAAGTGCAGCAAGATTTACGCCCGAAGCTGCAAGATTGGCATCTATTATCGACTTTTCACCTGCGCGAAGCACATAACCGTCGAACACCACACTGCAATTTGGGTCATCCACTCTCACATGGCCATCTATAGAATTTTCTTCGAGCGCCACGTCAACCTCAGCATCGCTGTAGCGATAGCCTTTGACCTCGAAATATGGCAAATTGCCTATCACCACACCTCTAACGGCGTTTGGCGTGAGTTTCAAATCCACATCGGTATTCAGAGCAAGGCTACCGAGCACTGCCTCTTTGCCGAGCATCTTACCAAGGTTGAACGACGGTGTGTTCACCTTGCCTTTGATGCCTTTTTGAGGCTTGTCGAGATTGTTGATTGCGGCATCCAGTTCCACATTGCCGAGTGCTGTAGATAGGTTGCCGGCAAAAGCCACATTCTGCTTAGTGCCATGAGCCCTACCGTCAAGGCGCACCCGCTCGGCTGCGCGAAGCATGTTTTGCACATTAGGTTTGGGCGTAGCAAAAGCACTAATCACCGACAGCACATCTTGTGTAGGTGCCGACACGTCGAAATGCGGCAAATCGAAACAGATATCTCCGTTTTCGGCATCGATATCGGCATGGCCGCCAATCTCGACGCTCATATTTCGATTCACGGTGCTGAGCGAAAGTTTTTCCAAATCCACTGCGCTGGCATTGCCTGTGGCATGCACCGTGAGTTCGAATGGAGTGTCGAGTGAGCGTAATTGAGGCACAAATCCAGCCAAGTCGCTGGGCGTGACAAGTGCGTTGTCCATGCGCAGCTCTATAGGATTTTGCTTTACGGCTTGCGGCAACGAATTGAGCCCATCGAGTGCAATGCCTACCGAATCGACGGCTATCAACGAATTCGAAAGTTCAATTTTGGTCTTTAAAAGTGCCAAATTGTTATCGTTGATTTTTATTATCGACGCCAAGTTCTTGAGGTTCAAGCCACTGCGTTCTTGAAAGGAGATTCGCTTCACATCTACCACAAAATCATTGTTCTTGAGTCTCGGCAGAGCCAAGTCGGCACGCAGATTTCGCACCCTAATGTGGTTGGCATCGAAGCGGTCGGCGCGCCGCGGCTCGCTCTCCACATCGTAGGTCAATTCGCTCTGCCTAATCACAAGGTTGTAAATCTTTATGTCGAATTTCGTGGGCTTTTTATTCTTGTCTTTCGAAGAAAATGCGTCGATAAGAAACTGGATATTGGTTGGCGAGTGCTTATCGGCACGACGAATAACACCCTTCATACCCAACAGTTCGCCATAGGTAATCACCACTCGCCGATTCATTATCAGATTGTAGATGCTTATGCCTGCGCCGAGTTCCTTAACGTAGAGCAACGAGTCGCCTTGCTGGTCGGGCACATACACGTCCTGCAGCACGAGGTCGTGGAAGGGCGATATGCTCACCTTACCTATCTGCACATCGGTGCCGGTGATTCTGCTCAACTCGTCTTCGCCTATGTCGCGAATCTTATTATGCACCGAAGGTATCGACAGCACCACATAGAGCGCAGCAAACGATAGTATCGCTATACTCAACAGCGACACTATCACCAGGCGCAGAGCCCTATATATGTTCATCAATGCCTTCTTCATCTTATATCTTTAAAATCTATTATTCTTCTATGCTCAAGTTCTCGCACTCCTTAATCCACAATGCAGCGCAGGCATCGCTTGGCATGCGCCAATCGCCGCGTGGCGACAATCCCACAATGCCCACTTTCGGGCCGTCGGGCAAGCATGAGCGCTTAAACTGCTGCGAGAAGAATCGACGGCAGAATGTGGTAAGCCATTTCTTGATAGTGGCATTGTCATATTCATCGGCAAATGCCTCTTTGGCAAGAATATAAATCTTTGATGGCGAGAATCCGTAGGCAAGCATATTGTAGAGGAAGAAGTCGTGTAGTTCATATGGACCCACGAGGTCTTCGGTCTTTTGCTTAATCTTACCTTCATTGTCGGCAGGAGTTAATTCCGGACTGATAGGAGTATCCACAATGTCGAGAAGGGTGCGCTTGGTTTCTTCTCCCCATTCTTTTTCTGCCACATTGTTAGCTATCCAAGCCACGAGGCACTTCACAAGGGTTTTTGCCACTCCGGCATTCACGCTGTACATCGACATATGGTCGCCATTATAGGTGCACCATCCGAGAGCCAGTTCCGACAGGTCGCCTGTGCCAAGCACCATGCCGTTATACTTATTTGCGCAGTCCATGAGTATCTGAGTGCGCTCGCGAGCCTGCGAATTCTCGTATGTAGCATCGTGAACGTCAATATCGTGGTCTATGTCCTTAAAGTGCTGAATCACAGCATCGGCGATAGGTATTTCTTTCACAGTGATGCCCATGGCATTCATCAGCTGAAGTGCATTAGCGTATGTGCGATCGCTGGTGCCGAAGCCCGGCATGGTGATGCCTATAATGTTCTTCTTGTCGTAACCCAAACGGCCAAATGCACGGTCAGCAATCAATAGCGCCAAAGTGGAATCCAATCCACCCGACACTCCCACCACAAGCGACTTCGTTCCGGTAAACTGCAAGCGGCGCATCAAGCCCTGGGTCTGAATATTAAAGATTTCCTCGCAATGGCTGCTAAGCATCGCATCGTCGGATGGCACAAACGGATTTTTCTCTATCACACGCTCAAGTTTAGTGTTTTCGAAAAGCATCACAGGCACTTCAATCTCGCGGTGAGCAGTAGCATAGTGCTCAAGGCTGTCGCCAAACGTGCCGTTATTTATGCGGGCATTATTTATCTTTTCAACGTCTATGTCGGCTATCGCCATTTGTTCGCCCACATTAAATCGAGCACCCTTCTTAACCACATTGCCGAGTTCGGCTATGATGGCATTGCCGGCAAACACGAGGTCGGTGGTCGATTCGCCATAACCACTCGAAGCATAGACGTAGGCTGCCAAATTGCCAGCCGACTGCTGCGTGATTAGCGACATCAGACGATTGTGCTTGCCTGTTAGTTCATTGGTTGCTGATAGGTTCACAAGTATGTTTGCGCCATTGATGGCTTGCATCGAACTCGGCGGCACTGGAGCCCAAAGGTCCTCGCATATTTCGCATCCTATCTTGGCATCGCCCATGGTAAAGAGCAAATCGCACCCGAATGGCACTTCATGGCCATTAATGTTGACGGTGGCATTTTTGCGAAGGTTATACGACGACGTAAACCAACGCTTTTCGTAAAATTCATGATAATTAGGAATATAAGTCTTAGGCACAATGCCCACTATCGAGCCATTGCAGATAGCCACAGCGCAATTAAACATGCGCCCCTCAAATACTATCGGCAATCCCACTACCACAAGGGCATTGAGTCCGCGAGTGGCTTGACTGATGCGTTCCAAGCCTTCGAATGCGCTCTTTATCAGCGTGGTCTGCTTGAACAAATCGCCACAGGTGTAGCCGGTTATCGACAACTCCGGAAACACAATGAGCTGAGCCTTGCGACTGCAAGCCTCTCGTATATTCTTAATAATATGGGCAACATTGGCCTCACAATCAGCCACATTCACCGTGGGCACCACTGCCGCCACTCTTATAAATCCGTAGTTCATTTCTGCTTAGTTTTTTACGCGTTTCTTCTATGTTTATATTTTAACCTACAAATTTAATAAAAAAAGCCCAATTATTTGCGGTTTTCGCCCAATTGGTTTAATTTTGCTTTATATAAAGTTCTCTGAGTATTCACAACAGTCAAAATACCGTGCAAATGACCTCAATAATTAACACTATATATTGCTTTCTCTGTCATATTTCGGCCGATGAAATAATTCCCGACGACGACAAGGTTATAACCATCTCCATCGCTTTGTCGATAATTATATTTTTCTCAATATTCTCATTAATCCTCTCGCGATATTTCGCAAATAAGTTTTACGGCCGCTCGGAGGCTACCCATTCTACCCACGACAACAAGAAATATTTCATTCACAACTATACCTGCGATGTGCTCAACACCCTGCCTTGCATGGCTATCATCTACGACTGCAACGGGGCTCCGCTATTTTGCAACAATAAGATTCTTGAGTTGATTGCTCCCAACAAACTTGCCGACATACCCAACCTATTCGAATCCACAATCATCGGCAAAGAACAGATGGAAAAGATACAGCAGGGCGAAAGTGTTGATAGCGTGACTTACCTAAATTTCAACGACCAGCAAATAGAGAAGATTTTCGGCAACAACAAGCAAAAGGAAGCCGTATTTAAATATCACGTGGAGTCGCTAACCGACTCTGCCACTAAGTCCACCAACTATATTCTCACCCTTTACAACGCCACAACTACCTACCTCGAGAAGCAGAAAAACAACTATTATATCAATCTGCTTCGTGAGTGCATCAATATGACTGGCATCAATGCCTATCTCTACGATGTTCGCACCGATGAGTTTTATCGCCTCAAGGACAACGAAATGGTAAAAACACATTTCACTCAAGACATAATTTTCAAGCAGATAGCTCCAAAATTCCGTCCTCAATTCATCGAGATGTTTCTCCGATTGAAAAACGGAGAAATCACCTCCAGCCAACGCCGTTACCCTATCTTTGCGGTATCCACCAATCGTTATTATTTCGTAGAATCATATTTCTGCGCCGTTTCCGACATTAGTGGCAACGTAAACAAGGTTTTAATGTGCGTCCGTAATGTTTCATCTGAAAGTAAGAAGCAAACCGAGCTCGAGAACCTCAAGGATATTTTGACTAAGGCTCTGCCTGTGGCTCAGATAAGGGCTTGGACATACAACGTAGATAGCAAATGCTTCACTGTGACAACCGACGAAAAAGAACTCACTGCCACATATTCCGAAATTCTTGAGCGCGTGAACCCTGAAGATAGGCCTAAATTCAATAAAGCCTTCGACGACATAATTTCGGGAAAGAAAACCGCCGAACGCATCACTGTGCGAATATTTTTCTCTGGGAAGCCCGACAGAATGTGTGAAATATATTGCTCATCGAAGAAAGCCAATGCCGATTACACCAATACCATCACCGGCATCATTGTGGATTGCACCGAACTCTACAAAACCCGTTTCTACCTCGATTCTATTAAGAGCAGGACTATGGCGATTGCCGACATGCTTAACAGCTACATCATCGACTACAATTCCAACGAGCATATTTTCCGCGTGTTCAGCAAGAGTGAAATGCGCGAATATAACAGCCTAACCACCTACGATCGCCTATTCCACCCCGACAGCCGCGAAAAGGTAATACAACTCGAGAAGGATATCATCAACTGCACCTTCAAAAAGCGCTATCTGGAATATAAATATATGAACGACAAAGAATATGAAGATTACTCAATATTGCTAACTGCCTACGATTTCACAAATGGCAAACCTACGCGATATTGCGGTCTGATTAACCGATTCAAAAACCAAGAAACCAACAACAATTAACCACGAGCATGTCGAATACAGGCGCTAAACACATATCGGCTATTGTTCCGATTTACAATGCGGAGGCTTACCTTCCGCACTGTCTCGACACGCTCTTTGGCCAAACTATAGCTCACGACATCGAATATATCTTCATCGATGACGCCAGCACCGATGCAAGCCTGAATATTCTGCGCGAAGCAGTAGCTAAACGCTCCGACCTCGATGTGAAATGCTTAATTCACACAAATAATAAGGGTTTGGCGGTAGCACGGCGCACTGGCATTGTGAATGCCTCTGGCGAATATATCATGTGTCTCGACTCCGACGACTTTTTCGAGCCGAATATGGCAGAATTGCTGCTCGAAAGCGCCACCGAAAGCGCTGCCGACATAGTTATGTCGCCCTTTTTTATGTCATACGAGAGCCATGAAGAACCTCAGAGATTTGCCATTAGCAAGGCTAATATTAACGAAATGCCTATCAGCGTGGCATATTTCACGCTTTGCGGAAAGCTGATTAAGCGCAGTTTGATAATCGACAATAATCTATTTGCCCAACCTGGCATTAACTGCTGGGAAGACCTTTCAATCACGTCGCGAGCTATGGCACTTACCAATCAAATAGTTATGCTCAACACACCGCTCTACCACTATCGCCAAAATAGTGCAAGCCTCACCCATAGTGGACATAAAAAACGCCTTGCCGACCAGCTTTTCTATGCCGATTACCTCAACCGGTGGTTCGAAGCTAAAGGGACCGACTTTTACAATAAGCACATCCCTTTTTTAGAACGGATGCAATTCTCCGCAAAGATTAAAATGCTACGCGGCGATGTCATCGAGGTCACTCGATGGAAAAACACTTATCCCTTCTCTTGTAGCAAGATTATAGCACTCAGCAGTCAGTTCGGAATTTGCTACCGTATCGCATTTTTAGCGCTTAACGCATGCCCCACACGGCTTGCAATAGCTGTGGCAAAGATGCTTGGCAAGAAGGCTGAATAGCCCCCAACATTTCACACAATATCGCGTCAATTATCACCGATGTAGCATTCAAAAAGCAGCCATCGGCAATCAACTTCTTCAAGCTTGCTCACAAATGGGGAAAAAACAATCCCCAGACACTATGTCCAGGGATTGTGCAAGCTGTGAGTTAGGTATATTGTCGGGCATGGTCTCATTCAGCGAGCCTTCCCGATCAAGTTTTCTCAAATTTTGCTTAGCAAGAGATTACTTGCCGTTTTGTTCGTAGTAGAGTGTGCGAGAAGTTTGGTCGCATACTTCAGCTGGGCCAAAGTACTGGATTGGACCAGGATACAAGTAGCAAGTATTCAAAGCCCATTCTTCACGCTTCGAAGCGAACTTCTGGAATGGTTTGCCTTCGAGGTCAACCAAAGCCTTTTGGATAACTGGCTTCATCTTACCGTGACGGCGTTCCATGTTCATCATCATAGTGATAGGAATACCACCGGCTGTCCATTGTACAGATGGCTTAGTCAAGTTGCGAACCGACGACATATAGCCAGTAGCGCCGCTGTTGATTAATTGAGCTGCGTTGTAACCCAATGCATAGCAATAGTCAGCATCGAAGTTCGATGGAGCTGCGCAACGGCCTTCGTATCCGAAGAAGTGGTGTTGTGCTGCAAACTTGCCTACGTATTGGCCTTCTGCCTTCATAGCAGCCAACTTCTTAGCTACCATTTCGCTAAGCAACTTTTCGGTTTCGATGAGCGATACCTGTACGTTGCCGTGTGGGTCGCGGTCGAGGGTCAATTGGCGAGCCACGCCTTCTGGAAGGCTTGCAAATGTTGCTGCATTAGCTTCGCTGAGGCTCTTGAGCACGAATTCGCGTTGTGCTGCGCGGTCGAGCGATGGGAATTCTGGGCTGTGTGCCAAGAGGTCGTTCAATTCGGCGATAAGTGCCTTCATTGCTGGGATAAATTCGATAAGGCCTTCTGGGATAAGCACGGTACCGAAGTTGTCGCCATTAGCTGCACGCTTTGCCACTACGTTTGCCAAGTCGGCTACGATTTGGTCGAGAGTCAAGTTATTTGCCTCAACTTCTTCCGAGATAATGCAGTAGTTAGGTTGAGTTTGAAGAGCACATTCAAGAGCGATGTGCGATGCAGAGCGTCCCATCAACTTAATGAAGTGCCAGTATTTCTTAGCAGAGTTACAGTCGCGTTGAATGTTACCGATAACTTCTGAATATACCTTAGTTGCAGTGTCGAAACCGAATGAAGTTTCTATCAAGTCGTTCTTCAAGTCACCGTCGATAGTCTTAGGACAACCTATTACTTGCACGCCTGCGTTCTTTGCCTTGTAGTATTCTGCAAGCACACATGCGTTGGTGTTAGAGTCGTCACCACCGATGATTACTACTGCCTTGATGTCGAGTTCCTTCAAAATTTCAAGACCCTTTTCAAATTGTTCTGGTTCTTCAAGTTTGGTACGGCCCGAACCGATGATGTCGAAACCACCTGTATTGCGATATTCGTCGATGATATCTGCAGTTAGTTCCACATATTTGTGATCAACGAGGCCACCAGGACCCATCAAGAAACCGTAAAGACGATTTTCCTTGTTGATTGCCTTAACGCCATCAAACAAGCCGCTGATTACATTGTGTCCGCCTGGGGCTTGACCACCCGATAGGATTACACCCACATTGAACTTCTGTGCCACACCCTTTGCGCCTTTTGGGCTCTTTTCGAATGTTAGTTCTGGAAGACCGTAAGTGTTTGGGAACAATGCCTTGATTTCTTCTTGGTCAGCTACTGATTGTGTTGGTTCGCCTTCTACAGCCACTACTGGACCCCACAATGCTGAGGGCAATTTTGGCTGATACTGTGAACGAGCAATTTGTAATGCACTTTTATTTGCCATTTTTTGATATTTTAATTGAACTTTGAATTTTTCGTATATATTTTTCGCCGCAAATTTCGCAAAAAATTATCAGTTTAGCAACTATTTAGCATGTAAAAAATGTTTTTACTGGGCATGCTTTTATATTCTTTTTACCATGCCCTGAAAATTAGTTGCTCAATTTGCCACAAATATGCCGCTTTAGGCATCAATTATGTTACATCTGCGTGGCGTCGCCTGCCACCACTATGCGCATTCGGTCCTCGGTGAGATATTTCTGAGCCAAAAGCTGCAATTCTCGGCTCGTAACGTTCTTAACCTGATCAAACTGTTTGTCGAAATAGTCTTCGTAGAGGTATCCTATCTTAATCAAGCCAATGTATGACGCCCTTGAGAAAGCATTGTCAAGGGTCTTAACCAATTCGCTCATCACATAGCTGCGCACTTGGTGGAGTTCGTCTTCGCCTATTGGTTCTTCTCGAAGCGCCTTCAGTTCGTGTTTTATCTCTTCGATTACCGCCTTGGTATAAGGCGTGCCACATTGGGTGGTAATCTCTATGCGACCTTCGTTTTCTTTGCCTAATAGGTAACTCTGAATGCCGTAGGTATAGCCCTTTTCTTCGCGTATATTCTTCATCAGTCGGCAGCCAGAATACCCGCCAAGCGCTGTAACCAAAGTGCGCAACTTGATGTAATCGGGATGGCTACGAGGCACTACGTCCATGGCTATCAGCACTGCGCTCTGCAATGCTCCATCCTTCTGCACCACATCATACATCGTGTCTTGTGGATAAACGGGCAACTCTTGACTGTGCTCATGCTGGCGAGCTTCCCAACCGCCAAATGTGCTACGCACAAGGTCAAGTTCGGCATCCGAGATGCTCCCCGACACCACCACTATGCAATTACCGGGCGCAAAATAGCGCTTATGGAAGTCGAGCAATTTTTCACATGTGATATTTGCAGCCACCTCTTCATTCACCACCACTGCTGCTGGGTGATTAGCCCCCAGAAGCAGTTCTCTCAATCGGCGTCGAGCCATAAAAGCCACTCGCTCTTGAGCCACTGCCACATCGGCTACGAATTTCTCCCTCACCTTCTCTACCACCGATGGCGGAAAGGTGGGTTTTGTGAGGCAGTCGTACATCACAGGAAGCACTTTAGGCAGATTGCGATTGGTGCTCTTTAGGCTCATCATCATATAATTATCACCTTCAACCGATGTGAGCGATGCGCCATAGAAATCAAGGATTTCTGCTATCTGATCCACGCTATACTCATCGGTGCCCATTGTAATGGTTCTCGACACAAATTGCACGAGAGCTGGTTCTTTTTCGTTGACAACGCCGTGCTTAATGTACACATCTATTTGGCACACGTCAACGTCGCCATAATTCACCACAGCGAGTTCCAATCCGTTTGGCAGAATCTCCGATTTGGGCACATCGAGGTGCACGGTGTCGAATTCGTGTACCTCGGGCGCTTTTGTTCTATCTAACATAAACTTTTATTCTTCTTACTTTTCACCACTAAGCAAGCGCTCAGCGTTCTCCAAATCGCTTGGGGTGTCGATGCCAATTGTTTCGCAATCGCTATAGCCTACCTTAATCTTATATCCATTCTCAAGCCATCGCAACTGTTCGAGCGACTCTGCCAATTCGAGGCGCGACTGCGGCAAGCGGGTTATCTCGCCGAGCACATCGGCTCGATAGGCATACATGCCTATGTGGGTGTAATACTGAGTCTTAGCTGGCCACTGACTTGGCTCAACACCTCGCACAAATGGTATCACCGAGCGCGAGAATAAGCAAGCATTGTTTCGAGCATCTACCACCACTTTGGGTGTATTGGGATTTTGCAGTTGCTCGAATGGGCGATTCTTGTCGAATGGGCGTACAAGCGTGGCTATCTGCGCCGATTCGTCGTCGAAACACGCCATTATGGCTTGCAACTGCTCGGGTTGAATAAAGGGTTCGTCGCCTTGAATATTGATTATCACATCTTCGCCCGAACCTGCCTTTTGGTAGGCTTCGAAGCAGCGGTCGGTGCCGCTACGGTGTTCGGTGCTCGTCATCACGGCCTTGCCGCCAAAGCCTATCACTGCATCATAGATTCGGCTATCGTCGGTTGCCACCACCACGCTATCGAGCACTTTGCTTACCTGTTCCCACACGCGCTGTATCATGTATTTGCCGCCAAGCATTGCCAGCGGTTTGCCCGGAAAGCGTGTTGAAGCATAGCGTGCAGGTATTATTCCTATGAATTTCAATTCACTCATTGTGTCAATATTTCTGATTTTTTGTTTCTTATTGTTTTCAGTGCGCAATTCACACTTTCTCTACATATAGTTGGGTGTTTTCGTACTTAACCACCTTTACTTCGGTTCCGGCTTCGATAAATTCGCCCATCGACACTGCATCCACCACCTCGCCGCTCTGCATCTTTATCTTTCCAGCAGGGCGAAGCACAGTGGCTGCCGTGGCGGTTGAGCCAATATATGCCTCCAAGTCGGTAGGTACGCCTATATACCCTTCCTCTATCTTCTGCTCAAGGTTGAGAGCAGTATCAGCCATAATGCCTTTGCTGCCTATTTTGTGCGTCAAGTATAATATAAGTGCCACACCGAGCAGAAATCCTATTATTATTGTTATTAATGCCGTCATAATGTCACTGCTTGTAGTATATCCTAAATCTATTGGCGATACATTGCCTATCAAGGCAAAGAATAGTGATACAAAGGTAAAAATAATGCCCAAAATTCCAGCTATTCCGAAGCCTGGAATCACAAATAATTCTATCAGTATGAGCAACACGCCCACTGCAAACATGATTATTTCCCAACTTTGGGCAAGTCCATCGATATATAGTGGACTAAAATAGAGTATGGCTGCCACTATGGCTGCAATCGACGGGAATCCCATGCCGGGCGACTGCAATTCGAAGTAGATGCCGCCCACTATTATCATTATCAATATGGCTTGCACCGCTCCGCTGCCGAAGAAGCCCACAAGCAGGTCCACAAAACTCGGTTCGTAGGTCTTTATCTCATAGTTGTCGTAGCGCAGGCGGTTGGTCACCACGCCGTCGATGCTCTCCTCTATTCCTTCGCAGAAGTGGTATTTTACCGCCTCCTCGGCTGTGAAAGTCACCACTCGGGTGCTGTCGTCGCCTATATATGGCACCGTAGTGCGTGGATCCACCATCGCCTCTGCCACCAAGGGATCGCGATGCCATACCATCACCTCAGTGCTATCGGCATTCATGCGTTTCACCTTGCCATGCTTCTGAGCTGTGCTGCGCATTATGGAGCGCATATACGACTGATATTTGTCGGGCATTGCCTCACCGGTCTGATTAACCACTGTGGCTGCCCCTATGTTGCCGCCTTCGCGCATATAGATGCTGTCGCAAGCTATCGATATCAACGCTCCAGCTGAAGCGGCATTATTGTCGATAAACGCCACCACAGGGCGCTTGCTGCGCAATATCATCGAGCGCATACTATCGGCATGCTCCACCGTGCCACCGTAGGTGTTGATGTGAAGAAGCACCACATCGGCATCCATGTCTTCTGCCATCTCGAAGCCTTTCTGAAGATATCGCCACGATGTGCTGCCTATCTCGGTGTCGATGGGTATCACAGCCACTTGTTTCTTCTCTTTTGCTACTACGCCGAGCGCCATTAGCAAGCCAAGCGCCACTATTAGCATTAGTCTTTTCATATCATTGTATGTTTTTTGCTTTTAGTTTCTGTTGTTTATCACCTTTTATCCACAATGGTGCTACCACCATTCCGACCACCAAATATACATAATAACTCAGTAATCTCCAAAGCAAAGCCAAAACAAGTGCTATCGATGCCGAAGTTATTATGTCGCCGTAGAGGTCATTAAACAGCCATTCGCTCACGCCGCTGCCGCCGGGTGTGGGGCAGAACACCAGCACAAGCCACACCACCGCCTGGCGGGCGAACACCAGCAGATGGTCGGCATCAGGAAGCAATCCTATCACAAGCGCATTCATCATTAGGTATCTACTCACCCACGACACTATGGTGGCACCGAGGCTCTTCATCCACCACGCCAACTTGTGGCCGCGCAAATCGGCTGATGCTGCCACCATATTGTCGGCGAGATTCTCTGCCCACCCTTGCCAGCGACTAAGCCACCGCAATCCGAACAAGCGGCTTATCACACTCTTTATCCACTGCGGCCACAGCACTATGCCCATAAAGAGCACTGCCGTCCACAATGCCGTAGCGCCATATAGCACCCACACAAGCACACTCGTGTCGATGCCCACATTAATGTTTAGCGGAGCAATTATGCGTTTCCAGGGCACAAGCATAAGCACAAGAGGGCAACTTATCACATAGAACACGCCATCGAGCATCACCGTGGTAAGCATCAGCGTGGTGCCGCGGCCAAGCGACACGCCATAGCGTCGCATAAAAAACATCGACAAACTGCTTCCGCCCACCGAACTTGGTGTCACCGCCGATGCAAATTCGCACATCATGCACACCTTAAATGATTGGCTCCACGACAATGCGCCGTCTGATAACCATCGAAATCGGCACACGAACCCGGCTTCGCGCCCGCATAGCATCACAAGAGCCATGCCGAGCGCTATCCACGCCTCGCTGGTCAGGCTAACGTCGCTGATGCTGATTTCCTGCAACTTGTCGGAAAACATCCACCACATCGCCAGTAGCCCTATAGCCACCGGCAACGCCAGCTGATACCACTTAAAGTTTATCCTATTTCTTTCATCGTGTTCCATTATCACAAAGTTAGCAAAAAAGCGCCACTATTTCCGCCTTTCACTTCTTCATAAACAAGAATTAACTAAGCATTGTTGCACCATCCTAAAAAAATGCTGATTATCAAATTCCCCGGCTATCTGTTGAATAAAAGAATGTAAAAATCCGTGT
>CALZAF010000029.1 GCA_945612775.1 uncultured bacterium
CGCCCCAACCGTCGATGTTGTCTTGCGAAGCGATGAAAATCTTGTAAGAGTCGCGATTCTTGGTAACAATCTTGTGCTTGTATTCGGCACGAACGAAGAAGTTCTTTTGCATGATAAGAGCTTCAGCGCCGAGGTCGATTACGTTGTTAGCCCAAGGAAGTTGGCAGCTTACGAATTGTTCGTCATCATCTACAAAAGTTTCGAGCGACTGACCGAGCGAAAGGGTTTTCTTGAGCACGGTAGAGCCCTTGGTGGTGACAGTTTCACCGCCGCCGAGGTGAGCAAAGCGAGCGTTGATGCCTGCTTGGAGCACTTCGTTATTATTGGCATTCACATCGCGATAAGCCCAGCGACCGCTCACTGTGAGGCCGTTGAAACCGGCTTCAACCTTGTTGTAAGCGCTTTCGGTGAACACACCTTGATAGAGGAACAAGTGAGGAGCCGAATACTTGTAGGTGATACCGAGTTCACGACCTTCGCCGAGCGAATTTACCATACCGGCGCGTGAGATGAAGTGGTAAGAACCCAAAGAAGTTTGGCGAGCCATCGAGCCGGCAGGGTCGTTGTAGTAACCCACCTTAACGGCGTGAGTGGCATCGTTGGCGTCTTTCTTGGCATACTGCAAGAAAATGTTCTTTTGCGAGAACTTGCCGTTACCGAAGCCGAAGTCGGCATAGAAGTACCAGTTTTCGCCATACGACATGCTGGTGCGGATGCGAGCATCCGAGATGGTGGCACCACTCTGAAGAGGAGTGAAATCGGTGTGATAAAGAGCTGCATCAGCCATGAAGCGAGCGCCCACGGTGAACTTCACTTGCTGCTCCTTATTGTCGATTTTCAAAGTAGGATCGTTGTCAAAATCCTGTGCTGTAGCTGTGATAGACAATGCTGCTACGGCTGACAATAATATATATTTATAGTTTTTCATTGTGTTTCGTTTTTTATCTTGATGTTATTTCATTGAGAATTGTTCACTATATCACCCGAGAATCAGTAACCGAGTTGGTTGAGCAATTCGCTTGCATCGGGCACTTCAGAAGGTGCTTGGCTATTGTCGAAGAATTCACCCTTGTGGAATGGGTTAGGCAACTTGGCGTTGCAGCGCATGCCGTTGTCGATCATATAGCGTAGGTTCATTTCGGTGTGGTTGGTGAAGCAACCGTCCATATAGATAGGCCATGTAGCCGATTCGCCCGGGAATGTGCTGTAGTTGGTAGCCGGTATGGTAACCTTCATCCATTCGTCGAATTCGGTTGCCAAGCCATAGTTCCAGTAGCCCATGTATTTGGTGATTTGAGCTTGTGAGTCGAACGAGTATGGGTGGTTGATCATACCTGCCTTGCGCACCATGTAGGCTTGCCATGGGCAGTTCATTTCGGGATAGTTGTTAGGAGCACCTGAGATAGCCGGGCCGATGATGTGGCAACCCTTGTCTTGCATATATTTGATGAAGTCGGCTACACCGGTAGGAGTGTCGTAGGTGATGTCGGTAGCATAGTCGCCTGGCCAGCTGGTCCAGAGGAGGTAGCAGAATGGGATGCGACCCTTAAACACTTCGTAAGCGCGGTTAACGGCGTCGAACGAGAAGGTTTGGAGGATAACCTTACCATTGGTGTTACCTACGTTAACCTTGCCGCCAACGTAGAATGGGTTGTTGCCTTCAGGCTTGGTGATGATGTTCCAGCCATACTTGTCGAGTTCTTGATATACGCGAGCTTCCATATCCTTAGGTTGAGCCCAGCTTTCCTTAAACTCGATGTAGATACCGGGGCGGTTGCCCGAATCCTTCGGGTCGGCAACGTAAGCATTGCTGAAGTCGTAAACGAGGAAGTCCATGTAGCGAGACTGAGCGGTCCATGTTTGGCCTTCAACGGTGGTGGTAGGAGCAGCCGAGCAGATTTCTACCAAGGTCTTGCCCTTGAGTTCGTTCTTCACGTGATAAGGAAGGATGCGGCGGCCCTTGGCATCGCGGTTGAGCATCTTACCTTCGGCATAAGCGATTTGGTCGGCAAGAGCGCTGATGTATTGGCCGTTGCTGTATACTACAGGAGCATTTTTGTCGGCTTTCCAAGCGTCGAGAGTTTCCTGGAGCGCATTGTTGGTGGCTGCGAACGATTCGCGAGCTTGCTCGAGGTTGTCTTCGTTGAACCAGCTACCTGCGTCGAGCATAAGAAGTTCGGCATAGTAGTAGTTGCGAGGATAGTAGCTGTAGTAGTTACCGAGGTCGTTGTTGTATTGTTCTTCGATGTCCTCTTCCGAGAAGTTACATGGAGTACCGTCCTCGTAGGTCAATGAGCGATAGAATGCTCTGCGGATGGCAGGCACTTGGTCGCTGAACACGCTTTGAATGTTGGTAGTGCGCTTCAAGTTGTCGTCGTGCAATGAGAGCACCACGCCGTCCTTGGTGGCTTGGAGGTCCGATTCGAGGTAGTCGGCACCCATATCACGAGCCCAACGCCACGATGCTTCGGTCTCTTCGGGTGTCCAGTAGGTACTGCCTCGGTGGGCAATTACTGCATAGAGAGGTACATAATCTCTAACTTTTGCCAGTTCCGGGCTCAAAACTTGAACTTCTACTTCTTTTGCTTGCTGATTGTAGTCAACAAACTGCTGATCATCTGAGCAAGAAGCGAGGGCGGCTATCGATAACATGCATACAGCGCCCATTTTGAAATAATTCTTAATCATACGATAATGATTGTTTAGGGTTGATTAATATTTGTTTAAAATGTATTGGTTATATATAGTTTTCGCTTTAATAGTCGTCGTTTAGAACAGTTTCGAATCAGTTTTCTCGCCTTTTGATGGCTATTTTCGCACCTCCATCACCTCAGCTTAGAGGTGCGATGATTATAACCTCTGTTGATAAAACTCTAAAAAAACACATTTCTTATGTTATGACTTAACTATTTAATGCTGTTCAGTGCCTTAGTAGCTTCCACATCGAGGGCGTCGGCGATAATCGATATCGGATTCTCCACCGGAGCCGTCGTACTCATCTCTATCTGCCATTTGCAGGTCTCGCAGTCGGTTGCCACAAGGTCCACCTTTAGGCTTTCTATCTGCTTGAATAGTCCTTCGCCTATCTTCTGCGAATAGGGGTAGTTTTCCTTCTTGAAGCCGTAGGTGCCGCTGATGCCGCAGCACTGCGAGTCGAGCATCACGAAGTCAACTCCCGGAATCATGCGCATGAGCGAAGTCGAATAGATAGCCCACCCGAGTTTCTCCATGTGGCATGGGGTGTGATAGGCTATGCGCTTCTTATAGTCGCTGCGGAAGGCAAGTCGCACGCCCTGGCGCTCTATGAGTTCGTAGATGAACTTAGTGGCAAGCTGTATGCTCTCCTTCACATCATGATTGTCGATGCCGAGCAGATGCTCATACTCGTCGCGCATGGTAAAGGTGCAGGTGGTGCTTGTGGTGAGGGTGACGCGGCCTTCGGCTTTGGCTTTGCGTATGCTCGCTATGTTCACCAGGCCTTGCTTCTTGGCTTGCGCCGACTGCATATTGGCTATTAGAGCCACTCCGCAGCATTTCTCCTTGTCGAGCAGCTGCACGCCGTAGCCTATGGCATTCATTATCTTCACCAGGTCCTTCGACAGCTTGGGATAGTTGTAGTTGGCATAGCAACCGTGGAAGTAGCTCACCTGCTTGGCATATTGCTTCTGCTCTTGAGCAGCGTTCTTCTTATACCAGGTCTCAAAGCGTTCGCCGGCGTATTGCGGGAACTTGGCGTGACTCGATATGCCGAGCACACCGTCCATCACCTTCTTCACCGGAGTTAGTTTGAGCGAGGTATTGACAATCGGTGCCATGCGGGTGGCTATGCTGCCCATAATGTCGGTGTTGGCAAGCATTATTTCGCGCAATCCGGGACGCTGTTTGCTATATTTTATGCGGGCAAGTTGTATGATGTCGCCTATCTTCACGCCCGATGGGCATGCCAGCTCACATCGCTTGCAGTTGAGGCAATACTTGAGCGCTTCATCATAGAACTGTGGATCCTTCAGTCGATAACGTTCGCCGTCGGGACCAGCCTGCTTAGGTCCGGGGTAAGCGGGATTAACCGCAAGCACCGGGCAGTAAACTGTGCATACCGAGCATTTCAAACACTGTTCGAAATTGTTCTCGCTGATATTCTTGATTACCGTCATCGCCCTATAGTTTTTGTTATTTGATTGGCAACATACAAGCCGCTCATGAGCGACACGCCTGTACTGCTGCCTTCCTTGATTCCATTAAATCCACTCAGCACACTGCCCGTGGCATATAGGTTCTCTATCACCATGCCATCCTTCTTGGCGTGAAGGTTATCGTCGGTGGCTACGCCAAACGACATAAACGGCTGGTCGTCGAATATGTTGCTCTTGGTCCACTCCTTGCGGTCGGCAAGGTAGTCAACATCTACTCCTAATGCTGCCTCATACACGCCATTGCGGTCTGAAGTCAAGCCGTGAGTCATAAAATTGCCCGTAGCCAGCACGAAATTGTCGGCTTCGAAGTCCATATCGCCATGGTTCTGGGTGCGTACGCTTACAAGGCGGCCGCCTTCAAACTTGCCGCTCACCACGGCGTCGCCGAGCATAAATGTTCCGCCAAGAGCCTGAAATTTGCGTCGCATAAGGGTCTGCATGCGTATGCCTGGCACCGATGGCGGCATGGTGGCAATGAGATGCACCGGTTTGTCGAATTCTGCCTGAAGCGCCTTCACCGGACCATCGTCTTCGATGCCGAAAACGGCTGGAAGCAGATACACGTCCACATCTTCGGGGCAAGCTGCCTTCACTTCTGCCGCGAACGCCTTTAGGGCATCGCCCACAAGGGTCTTGGCTATGTTGGTGGAGCGCATTTCGCTCGGATTGGTGCGCAATTTCTGCAATTCGGGTGTGGTAACCTCTACTTCAACGGCATTTATGCCCTGACGGTCGAGGTTTTGGGAGATAAACGATGTGTTGAAGTCGAGATATCCTTTAATGCCTACGAGCGCCACCTTGCCCCAACGCTCCAATTGTCCCACGTCCGAACCGCGAACATACTCTCTCATGGTAAGCCATGTGGGTTTCATAAGCCCTACGGGAGTCATGCGATAGTGATTGATTGGGTCGTTGTTCACGAAGTCGAGTCCAAGGTCGGCAAGTAGCGACTTTGCTACGGGTGTAAGCTCTATAAGGGTGTCTTTGCCCATTTTTGAATATGGGTGGCAGCTTGGAAGCGACGACACTGAGCCCACAGCGCTACCTTCGCAACCGTATGCATCGATCGAGCCGCTGAAAAAGTGCAAGGCACTCTGTCCAGCCGACACCATCAGGCACTTCTGCCCTTTCTTGGCAAGCGATATGCCTGCCGCCATTCCGCTTAGTCCTCCGCCTATTATTATAGTATCAAACTTCATACTGCTGAATCATTTTTTGTCAAACACGTTGAGTCCACACAATCCTTCATATATCATCGAGGTAAACTGGCCTTCGCAGAGGGTATCAGCCCATCCCACAGGATACATGCCGTGCCAGCGCTCGTTGACAAATTCCACGAGATCTACTTGCGCCTTGGCGGCATTGCCTTCGCTCTTAGCCAAGATGCCTGCTGCGCGGCACATGCAGAGTTCGCCCTGGCAGGTGCCCATAGCCACGCGGGTGCGGCGGCGAAGGTTGAGCATATTGTGCACATTTAGGTTTTCGATTGCATATTTCACCTCGCCCACTGTCACTTGCTCACATTCGCACACGAGAGCATTGTCGTAGATGTCGGCCTTCGGCACATCCTTGCTGAGTGTGCCGTGGCGGCCTTCAGCAGCACGGAATGCCACTTTCTCGCCGATGCTGTAGGTCTTTTTGCCGCGAGTCTCGCCTGCTTTGAGTTCCGACCCGTAGAGCGGCGTGGTGGCTGTTGCGCATTTCTTATCGATGCCAAGTTTGCGGCATGCCATATCGGTAGCCCACTCTGCCATCAATCGGTAGGTCATGAGCTTGCCGCCAGTGATGGTGATAAATCCGGGTATGCCGTCGCGCTCTTCATGGTCGAGGCACACTATGCCGCGGCTGATGTTGCGGCCCGAGGGATCGTTATCGGCAGCCACAAGCGGACGAACGCCAGCATAGGCACGAAGTATGCGTGTGGTGGCGAGGCAAGGAGCGAGTTTTTCGCCCTCGCGAAGCAGCACATCCACCTCTTCGGGCGTTACACGCATATCATCTACGGTGTCGAAGGGCACACGGTCGCTGGTGGTGCCTATCACGCAAACTGTGTCGCCTGGCACCAATATGTCGGCATTGGCTGGCTTGCGGCATCGGTTGATGACCACGTTGTTGACGCGGTGGCCAAACACGAGCAGCGCCCCCTTGGCAGGGAACATGCCTATCTGCGCGCCTGCCATCTGCACTATCTTCTGGCCCCAGATGCCTGCGGCATTGATGGTGATGGCGGCGTGAACTATTTTAGTCTGATGATTATGATGATTGAGCAATTTAACGCCCACCACGCGGTCGCCGTCCTTCTCCATTCCCACCACTTCGTGATAGGTAAGCACATCGGCTCCATGCATGCGAGCGTCATATACGTTTGCCATAGTCAATCGGAATGGATCCACAGCACCGTCGGGCACCTTCACGGCGCCTATCAAGTCCTTATTCACGGCAGGTTCCAAGATGCGAGCCTCGGCTGGGTCGATAGCCTCAGCCTTGATGCCTGCACGCAAGCACGACTCGATAAAGGTGGCTTGATATGCCAAATCGTCCTCGGGCAGAGTGATAAACAGGCCATCAGTCTCTTCCACACAGTGGCGTGCAATGCTGCGCAATATCATATTCTCGCTTATGCACTCCTCTGCACTCTCATGGTCGGTAACTGCATAACGGGCACCACTATGTAGCAAGCCGTGATTGCGGCCCGTGGCGCCTGTAGTTAAGTCGTATCGTTCCACAAGGAGCGTCTTGAGCCCTCGCATCGCACAGTCGCGCGCGGTGCCGGCTCCTGTTATACCTCCCCCTATCACGATTACGTCGTACTGTTTTATTGTTTCGTCAGTCATCGCTTCTTGTTTATTCTTCTAATAAGTTTCGCTTTTAACCATTATGAGCTTTAGCTTCGGTTCGTTTTCAAAGGTATTTTGTTTCTTTTCGCAACAAATTTAGTTATGTTTTTCTCTTATTGCAAATATTTTTCATAAATTTTTAATTACAATATGCAATTTTCTAGCAAATACCTATAAAATAGGCTATTATTCCGGCCAAATATACCATAAGTTGCGACGCATTGACCAAGCAGACTACAGCAGCACCGCAGTTTCGTTTTATTACAAAACGAAAGTTAGCATCTTCTAAAAATTTCGTTTGATTTCTCCAAAAGTGTGAAAAAGGTTGCGTATATTTGCATTTGAAACAATAAAGATTGAGTTTCTAAAACCATATTAAAATCAAAAACAAAACCTTTATATGCCAGACAATAAGTTAATTTCGAAAGAGGAGCGCCACGCTGCCATACTCGAGCGCTTGATGCAGTTTGAGTCGGTGCTCGTAACCGACCTTGCAAGCATGCTGAGCGTTTCGCTTGTGACCATACGCAAGGACTTAACCGAACTCGAAAAGGCGAGCAAACTTTATCGCAGCCACGGCAAAGCCATCCTCATCAACCCATATATCAACAACCGAAACGTAAACGAGAAAGAGAAGCTCTTCACCACCGAGAAGCATAGCATAGGCCGCGAAGCCGCAGCGCTTATCGAGCGCGACGATTCTATCATCTTGGCTTCGGGAACCACCATTCACGCCCTTGCGCGCCAAATCAAGCCGGTGCACAAGCTCACGCTCATCACGGCGTCGATTGTGGTTGCCAACGTGCTCTCACAGGAGGAGGATGTGGAGATAGTGCAGCTTGGCGGCACTCTGCGCCACAGTAGCCAATCGGTAGTGGGCCGACAGGCTGAACGATACCTCGAGGGTGTGGCTTGCAGCAAACTCTTCCTCGGTGTTGACGGCATCGACTTCGATTTTGGCATCACCACCACCGATACTCGCGAGGCTGAGCTCAATCAAGCCATGATGCACACCGCACAAAAGACCATAGTACTTGCCGACTCGAGCAAGTTTGGCCGCCGCGGATTCAGCAAGATTGCCGACATTGCCGATATCGACATCATCATCACCGACAACGGCATTCCGCAGTCGGCTGTGAGCCGAATCGAGGAACTTGGCATCGAACTGATAATAGCGCAGTGATTACTTCCGCAAGGATTTAGAGGCATTAGCTGCCATTTTGATTCCGACTGGTTTATCCGTTAGTTTATAAATTATTTACGCCCGAAGCGTGTGTTAAGCACCTCGGGCGTATTTTTATAATTGTAAGAGTTTGGTTAAAGTTCGTGTCGGGTTTAGAATCGGCGACCTGGACCTCCGCCTGGACCTCTGCCTGGGCCTCCAGGGCCACCGGGGCCGTGTCCCATTCCACCGTAGTCGATAGTTGGAGCTTCGCCCTTGCCGAAGGTCTGGAAGCGGTAAGAAGCAGTCACCAACAAATAGCGGCCAAGGCTGTTTGCCCAGCTCTGCGAGGTGCTTTCGCCCGACGCCGAGAAGTTGATGCTCTTGCGCTGTCCAAGCATATCGTATGCCTTAACGCCTATGGTAGCATTCTTCTTGCTCAGGAACTGATATTCGAGCGATGCGTTCCAAATCCATTGGCTGGTGTTGTAGCCTTGGTCATAACCTTGTGTGGTGGTGTAAGAGAGGTCGGTATTGAGCACGAAGTCGAATAGATAGACCGTACCGTTGAAGCGACCGCCGTAGGTGTGGATGTCGCGGTTGTTTTGCGAGCTAAGCGAGTTGCGAGAGCTGCGATAACCGTAGGTAGGACGGATATCGAGGTCGAGAGCGCCATTGCGATAGCTAATGCCCGGCGAGATGTTCAGGTTGAGCGAACCCACCTTATTAAGCATATCGTCCGACAGGTATTGAAGGATGCTCTGCGCCGATGTTAAGTCGCCTGTAGTGATGTTTTTGCGGCCCATGTTGTAGCTCTCCGAGCGGCTGTAGTTAACGTTACCGAAGCAACGGAAGTAGAATGCCTTGTTGTGCAATGGGAAGCTAATCATACCGCCCAATCGGCCATTCCATCCTCCATCGAGGTTGGTATAGGTGCTTGCGCTCTTACCTGTATTCTGGTCGGAAATCGACACGCGCGACACATTATTCTGCGAGAAGCTGAAATTACCGTTAAGCATCCATGAGCGTTGCGACTCTTGGTTGAAGTCGTTGAAACGAAGGTCAACGCTGTGGCTGAACGATGCCTCAAGGTCGGGATTACCTACGCTTATGCTCATAGGGTTGCTTTCATCGGGCACTGGTTGCAATTGAGTTACCGATGGCTGGCTTGCGCGAGCGCGGTAGTTAACCTGCAAACTGCGTGTCTTGCTAAACTTATAGCGGAAGCGCAAGAATGGTGCTGGTGCCCACAACCAAGATGTGGCTATATTGCGCTCGGGATTGAGCAAATCGCGGCTTTTCTGCATTGTTCCCATCAACTGAACACCGGCATCGAGGTTGTACTTGGTGTGCACTTTCTTATAGCCGAGTTGAATGGTTTGGCTGAAGAACTCGTTGCGGAATTGGCTGCTCTGGGTCTTATTGAATATGTCAAGTTCTTGATTTACGTCGAAATCGCGCTCAAGAATGTCGAAAAGCAGCTGTTCATTGTCGAGCACCGAGAATCCGAACGAATCTTCCATGGCGCTGCGCAATTTCTCGTCGTTGAGTAGGCTGGTCATAAACACAGCTGTGTTGAGCGCTGTTTCGCCCACTGCACCTGCCACTTGGCGGTCGTAAACGTTCTTGTCGCTATTGTTGAAGCGATAATTGCCGCTATAGGCAAGTTGCAGGAAGTTGCCGTTCTTCACATTGCCCAATGGTTCGGTCCAAGTGATACGGCCGTTCACGCCATTGGTCCAAGTGTGATTCTTGATGAGCTGGCGAATATCTTCGTCGGCAGTCTCTTCGTCATCATATTCGTTGAGGGTATGAGTATTGCTGTCCTCATGCAGATTGCTGTAGGAGTAGCGTATCTGGGCGCTGAAGCTGCGACCCTTGCGCTGCTTGAACTTGTGGTTATACACAAATTGTCCGCCAAATTCGTAGCTCGAACCGTCGTCAACGTCTTGCTCCACGCTATGGTTGATAGGCGTAGATGTCTCGAGCGACGAGCCCGTGCGCGATTGCGATATCGAGTTGTCCCAGCTGCGATTGAAGTTAAAGGTGAAATTTGGGCGGAATTCCAGTGTATTGAGCGAGTCGATTTGCCACTTCATGCGGAATCGGCCGTTCACGTTGTGGCGGTTGGTCTCTGAAATCGATTTCGAATCGGTGAATCGGATATAGTCGGTGTAGGCTGTAGAGCGCGAGCTCTGGCTCTTGTAGTCGCGCGACGAGTGCGAATACATCACATCGCCACCCACACGGAATATCTCCTCTTTGCCCACATTGAAGTTCACGCCGAAGTTTTGGCTGCTGGTGATACCCGAATTGCCGCCACCGCGCGCAAATCGGCCTGCGCCACCGTCGGTGAAGCCCATATTATTGGTGTTGTTGGCGCCGCCAAGTATCGAGAGCTGGTTGCCTTCGCGGAAATATGACGCCATGGCGCGTGCTCCGTAGCGCTTGTCGCTACCGTAGCCCACTATGGCATTACCCATCCAACCTTGATTCATGCCTTTCTTCACGCTGAGGTTGATTACGGTCTCATCTTCGCCGTCGTCAACGCCAGTAAGGCGTGCAAGGTCGCTCTTGCGATCTATTACTTGCAGTTTGTCAATCATGTTTGCTGGCAAGTTCTTGGTAGCAACAGTAGGGTCGTCGGCAAAAAATTCCTTGCCATCTACCAAGAATTTGGTAACGGTCTTGCCGTTGGCGGTGATAGTACCGTCGGTGCCCACTTCCACGCCTGGCAGACGCTTCAAGAGGTCTTCTACCACTGCATTCACTTGGGTCTTATAACTATCGGCATTATATTCCACTGTGTCCTCCTTAACCACGATTTCGGTCTTAACGCCTATCACAGTGGTTTCTTTAAGCATAATCGAGCTCGGCTTCATGGCTATCTCGCCCATGTCGAGTTTGCCACTTTTTGGCACAGTAATGTCCACATTGAGCGGATTATAGCCCAAATAACTGATTTTTACCACATATTTGCCTGCTGCTACGGTAGGAATAGCGAACACACCGTCAACATCGCTGGTGGCACCGTTAACAAATGTGCTGTCGCGGTTGGCTTTCACCAGTTTCAGCGTCGCCTCCATCAGAGGTGACTTGTCGGAGGAGTCGATAATCTTTCCCGTAATCTTAGCGCTCGCGGTGGTTGCTATCAATGCCGCTAACGCCGCTACAAGAATTCGAAAGTGAATTGGTTTCATTGCTTCTTAGTTAAAATGTCGTTTTTTTCATTGTTTTTTACGGTTTTTAGATGCAAAGTTCGGTGTAAAGTTTAATTGTTTCCTATCTTTGTAGCGTGATTTTTTCAACATTACATCAATGAAAGAGTTTTTTAAGATATTATATCGATTCGTTCCTCCATATAAGAAGTTTTTGTGTCTAAACATATTCTTCAACCTACTTGCGGCGTTTCTCACGCTGTTTTCGTTTGCGCTCATCATCCCTATTTTGGAGATGCTGTTCAAAATCAATCAGGACACCTATTCATTTATGCCCATGGGCAGCGCCTCAATCAAGGATGTTGCCATAAATAACTTCTACTACTACACACAGATGGTAATCGACAGCTGGGGCGCAAGCTATGCCCTCGCCGTTCTCGCCGTGATGCTGGTGCTGATGACTGCTCTCAAAACGGGCAGCGCCTATCTGAGCTCGTTCTTCATGGTGCCCATACGCGCTGGCGTGGTTCGCGACATTCGCAACACCATCTACCATAAGATTATGGACTTGCCGATGGGATTTTTCACCAACGAGCGCAAGGGCGACGTAATGGCGCGCATGAGCGGCGACGTTACCGAGGTGGAAAATAGCATAATGGCGTCGCTCGACATGATTTTCAAGAATCCTATCATGATAGTGGTGTGCTTGGGCACAATGATTGCCGTGAGCTGGCAGCTGACGCTGTTTGTGCTCGTGCTGCTGCCAGTGGCAGGACTAGTGATGGGCAAGGTGGGCAAGCGCCTGAAGCGCGTGTCGCTCGAGGGACAAACGCAATGGGGCGTGTTGCTCTCCAACATCGAGGAGTCGCTCGGCGGTTTGCGAATCATCAAGGCTTTCAACGCCCAGAGCAAGGCTGAGCGCCGTTTCGTTGACGAAAACACTAAGTTTGCCCGCATCACCACGCGCATGATGCGCCGCCACGAGTTAGCGCACCCTATGAGCGAATTCCTGGGCACTGCCACCATCGCCATCGTGCTTTGGTTCGGCGGAACGCTCATCCTCTCGGGCAATAGTTCTATCAGCGCTGCCTCGTTTATCTATTATATGGTGATTTTCTACAGCATCATCAACCCTGCTAAGGACCTCTCGAAGGCGTCTTACTCCATTCAGCGCGGTTTGGCTTCGATGGAGCGCATCGACAAGATTCTAAAGGCCGATAATCCTATAAAAGATCCAGCCAACCCAGTGCTTCTCGCCGAGATGAAGCAGGGCATCAGCTACAAGAATGTGCGATTTAGCTACGGCGGCGATTGGGTAATCAACGATGTGTCGCTCGACGTGCCTCGTGGCGCCACTGTGGCGCTTGTGGGACAGTCGGGCTCGGGAAAATCTACTCTCGCCGACTTGCTGCCGCGTTTCTACGACGTCAACGAGGGATGCATCACCATCGACGGCATCGACATTCGCCAAATGACCACCACGCAGCTGCGCTCGCTGATGGGAAATGTCAATCAGGAGGCAATTTTGTTCAACGACTCGTTCTACAACAACATAACTTTCGGCGTGGAAAATGCTACGCTCGACGAGGTGATTGAGGCTGCCAAGATAGCCAATGCCTACGAGTTTATAATGGCATCCGAACAAGGGTTCGACACCAATATCGGCGACCGAGGATGCCGTCTGTCGGGCGGTCAGCGCCAACGCATCAGCATAGCCCGCGCCATCCTCAAAAATCCGTCGATTCTTATCCTCGACGAAGCCACTTCGGCGCTCGACACCGAGAGCGAACGCCTTGTGCAAGATGCGCTCGACAATCTGATGCGCAACCGCACCACGCTGGTAATTGCGCACCGCCTATCCACCATCAAGAACGCCGACCTGATATGCGTGATGCACGAAGGCCGCATAGTGGAACGCGGCACTCACGACAATCTAATTGCCCTCAACGGCTACTACAAGCGCCTTGTAGATATGCAGAAATTCTGATTTCATAGCCATCGACGCGTCTCGCAGCCGATAACGAATAAAACTAAAGCACCGATAGTAGTGTAACCTGCTATCGGTGCTTTGAATTTTATTGGAGTAAGCAAACGAGTGGATTATATCTTCTTCTTGATTTCCACTTCTTCGAATGCTTCGATGATGTCGCCTTCGGCAATGTCGTTATAACCGTTGATGCTCAAACCGCAGTCGAAACCTGTGGTTACCTCCTTAGCATCGTCCTTGAAGCGCTTGAGCGAACCGAGTTCGCCTGTGTAGCGCACAATGCCGTCGCGAATTAAGCGCACCTTGCAGTTGCGCTTAATCTTACCAGTGCGAACCATAGCACCTGCAATGGTACCAACCTTGCTGATGCGATAGGTCTGGAGCACTTCGGCTGTACCCACCACTTCTTCCTTGATTTCGGGCGATAGCATACCTTCCATGGCTTGCTTAACTTCCTCGATGGCATCGTAGATTACCGAGTAGGTGCGGATGTCCACACCTTGATCTTCGGCAAGCTTCTTGGCTGCAGCCGTTGGGCGCACCTGGAAGCCCACGATATAGGCATCTGATGCTGAGGCGAGTGTAACGTCGCTCTCGCTGATGGCACCCACTGCCTTGTGGATTACGTTCACCTGAACTTCCTCGGTCGAAAGCTTGAGCAACGAGTCGCTCAGAGCCTCATAACTACCTGCCACGTCGGTCTTAACGATGACGTTAAGTTCGTGGAAGCTGCCAAGAGCCTTGCGGCGGCCAATATCTTCGAGGGTGATACGCTTTTGTGTCTTCAAGCCCTGTTCGCGCTGAAGTTGTTCGCGCTTCGAAGCTATTTCGCGCACTTCTTGCTCAGTGTCCATCACGTTGAACTTATCGCCGGCTGTAGGAGCTCCGTTCAAGCCGAGCACAAGCACTGGTGTAGAAGGACCTGCCTCCTTAACGCGCTGATTACGCTCGTTGAACATAGCCTTAACCTTACCGAAATGTGTACCAGCCAAGATGTTGTCGCCCACGCGAAGCGTACCGTTCTGAATGAGCACTGTAGCCACATAGCCGCGACCCTTGTCGAGCGACGACTCGATGATGCTACCCACTGCATTGCGGTTAGGGTTGGCTTTAAGTTCGAGCATGTCGGCTTCGAGGAGCACTTTTTCCATAAGTTCTTCCACGCCGATACCCTTCTTTGCCGAAATATCTTGCGACTGATACTTACCGCCCCATTCTTCTACCAGGTAGTTCATGTTGGCGAGTTCGGTCTTTACGTGGTCGGGGTTGGCTGCAGGTTTATCTATCTTATTGATAGCAAACACTATAGGCACGCCAGCTGCCGAAGCGTGGTTGATGGCTTCAACGGTTTGAGGCATCACGCTGTCGTCGGCTGCCACGATGATGATAACGATGTCGGTAACTTCGGCACCGCGAGCACGCATAGCGGTGAACGCTTCGTGACCTGGTGTATCGAGGAAGGTGATGCGGCGACCGTTAGGCAATTTCACATTGTAGGCACCGATGTGCTGAGTGATACCACCTGCTTCGCCGGCAATCACATTTGCCTTGCGGATATAGTCGAGCAACGATGTCTTACCGTGGTCAACGTGACCCATCACGGTCACCACTGGCGGACGTTCCTGAAGGTCTTCTTCGGCATCTTCTTCCACCTGAATGGCTTCGGCGATTTCGGCGCTCACATATTGAGTCTTGAAGCCAAATTCTTCAGCCACGATGTTGATGGTCTCGGCGTCGAGACGCTGGTTGATCGAAACCATAACGCCCAGACTCATACATGTGCCGATTACCTTATTGATAGGCACGTTCATCATCATAGCAAGGTCGTTGGCGGTAACAAACTCGGTGAGCTTGAGGATCTTTTCCTCCATTGCTTCGAGTTCGGCTTGTTCGCGTTCGCGTTCGCTCACGGCTTCGCGCTTTTCCTTACGCCACTTTGCGCCCTTGTTCTGAGCCTTGTTGGTGAGGCGAGCCAATGTCTCCTTCACCTGGCGCTGAACGTCTTCTTCGCTAACTTCTGGCTTGATAGGACGCTTTACCTTGTTCTGATTCTTATCGCGCTTGGGTTGTGCATTCTTGTCGCCACCGTTTTTCTTGTCGCCCTTGCGGCCTTCGCCTTGCATTTGGTTGGCGCTCTTCTCGATGTCGATTTTCTCTTTGCCGCCTATTCTCTTGCGTTTCTTACGGTTGCCCTCGCCGTTAGCATCGCCTGAGAATTGGTGGTCCTGACGGTTGTTTTTAGCCATTCGCTCGTTGCGCTTCTCTTCCTTCGATTTCTTCTTCGGACGAGTCTGCTGATTGATTTGGCTTAGGTCGATTTTACCCACCAACTTGATGTTAGTCACATTTTCAGGAGTGTTCAAGCGGAAAATGTTGTCGCTTTCGCCTACATCTTCGGTGTCCTTCGACGTTTCTTCGGCCTGCTGTGTATTTATTGGCTTCGCCTCTTGTCCTTTTGGCTTTTCAGGTTGCTTTGGCTCTGGTTTTGGAGCTTCAGGAGCCTTAGGAGCTGGAGCTTGTTGAGCAGGTTTGTGTGCATCTTCTTTCTTTGGAGCTGCCGGGGTCTCAGGAGCCTTAGGAGCCTCCTTAACCTCTGGCACTTCGGTCACCTTGGCAGTCTCGGTCACTACTGGAGCGGCTTCCTTCTGTGTTGGCTTTGGAGCTTCGGCGGGTTGCTGTTCCTCCTGTGCTGGCTTGTCGTCGGCAGTTTGCATCTTGCCCGTCTTGAGGTCGATTTTTCCAATGAATTTAGGAGTGTGCACAGTGGTGGTAAGGCCGTCGGCTGAGGTCTGCTTCTGAGGATTCTGTTGCTGACCTTTCTTTTCCTTATGACGGTCTTCAGCCATGTTGGTTGCTATTTGCTTGTCCTTGTAGTCGCTGCAGAATTCTTGCATCAATATGGCCTTTTGCTCGTCAGAGATGCGCGCATTGGGCGAATTCTGGTCGGCTGGCATATTTTTCTTTTCGAGATGTTCAAGAAGGGTCTGAACGCCTACATTGAGTTCTTTTGCTACTTTACTTATTTTTGTGGGCATAAATTATAATAAGTGTTGTTGTATAATGTAATTCTTAGTATAAGTGTCTGCCGAGGCACTGATGCCAGTGCAGAACTCGCGAGAGTGGAGTCGGCTCGCACGCTCCAAACGGCTTGAAGCGGAGCAGGGGTCGCAGCGGGACTATGCCGCCCTGGTGGGCTAATGCATTAGTCCTCGTATTCTGCCTTAAGCACCTTGATGAGGTTATCCACTGTGTCTTCTTCGAGGTCGGCTTCTTCGGCGAGACGGTCGCGGTCGGCCTTAAGCACTGCCTTGGCTGTGGTGTAGCCCAAGCTCTTGAGTGCCTCGATAACCCATTCTTCGATTTCGTCGCTGAATTCGTCGAGATAGATATCATCTGGGTCGTCGCTTTCGCGATATACGTCGATGTTGTAGCCGGTGAGCTTAGATGCAAGGCGGATGTTCAGACCGCCCTTACCTATAGCGAGCGACACTTCCTCGGGGTGCAAGAACACTTCGGCACGCTTGGTGTTTTCGTCAACGCGCATCGATGAAATCTTAGCTGGGCTAAGTGCACGCTGTATGAAGAGCGAAGTGTTGGTTGTATAGTCGATAACGTCGATGTTTTCGTTCTTAAGTTCGCGAACTATGCCATGGATGCGCGAGCCCTTAACGCCTACGCAGGCGCCAACGGCATCGATGCGGTCGTCGTAGCTTTCTACGGCTATCTTGGCACGCTCGCCCGGGATGCGGGCAATAGCCTTGATGCTGATTAAGCCTTCGTGCACTTCAGGAACTTCGATTTCGAAGAGGCGGCGAAGGAATTCTTCGCTGGTGCGCGAAACATATACCTTAGGATTGTTGTTCTTGTTATCCACATTATATACTATAGCGCGCACTTGGTCGCCCTTGCGGTAGAAGTCCTTAGGTATCTGCTGGTCCTTAGGCAGGATTAGCTCGTTGTTGTCGGCATCCACAAGCAGGATTTCCTTCTTCCAGAGCTGATATACTTCGGCTGTAACGAGCTGACCTTCCATGTCCTTAAACTTGCTATATACGGCGTCTTTCTGAAGGTCGAGAATCTTGCTTGCCAAGGTCTGGCGTAGGTTCAAGATGGCGCGGCGGCCAAACTTGGTGAAGTCGATAACTATAGCGAGGTCTTCGCCTACTTCGCAGTTAGGGTCTTCCTTGAGTGCGTCGCTGAGTGCTATCTCCTTGTTTGGATCTTGCACTTCGCCGTCGGGCACCACTACAAGGTTCTTATAGATTTCGCAGTCGCCCTTATTAGGGTTGACGATAACGTCGAAGTTTTCGTCGCTGCCGAACATCTTCGCTATCACACTGCGGAACGACTCCTCCAATACGCTGATGGTAGTGGCTTGGTCTATTCCCTTTTCTTCCAAAAATTTCTGAAATTCGCCGGTTAAGTCCACGGCTACCTCTTTCTTAGCCATAATTTATTTGAACTGAATTAAGTATTTTGTGTATTTAATTTCGTTATATTTCAAAGTCTCATTTTCCACCACACGCACCTTGCGCTTTGCGCCCTCGGGCTTCACCATCTTCTCGATAGCCACGGTGAAATCATCGTCGGTGGCTGCCACCAAGTCGCCTTTGAGCTTGCGCCCATCGGCGGTAAGCACTTCCACTGGGTTGCCTATGTTTTTGTCGTACTGGGCCTTTACCTTAAATGGCGCTGTTAGGCCTGCCGAACCCACTTCGAGTTCGTAGTCCTCTACGTCGCGGTCGAACTCTGCTTCCACGGCGCGAGTCAATGCCACACAGTCGTCGATGGTCACGCTGCGCTCATAGGCATCTATTTCCACCACTATCACATTGTCGCGGCTCACTGTCACATCTATCAGAAACAGGTCGTCGCCCAGATTGGCGCTGATTACTTCGCTGAGTGCTTGCTTGTCAATCATTATCGATTATCTTTTGATTCGTTGTTATTAAAAAAATGAGGGAGCACCGTGCCCCCTCACCCGATTGGTTTCGAATTGTTGACACAAAGTTAGTGATTTCTCCCCTAATTTCAATACACATATTAATAGTT
>CALZAF010000030.1 GCA_945612775.1 uncultured bacterium
TCGCAGCTTCGATGCAAAGATACGCCAAATTTCTATATTACCAACAACAAAAGATGATATTTTGTCTAAAAATTTTAATTTATCGCAATATTTTGACACAAAACAAGCCTATTTTATTGCAATTTTATCATCAATAGACACATTTTTGCAGCAAATTTCTCTAACACACTACTCGTCGACAACACTCTGCCATGCAGCCACTTGAATAGCCTCTATCGGCACTCTAATTTCAGTTCTCGCTCCACGCTATGCCCACTAAACCTTTCATATTCAATAATTAATTACTAACTTTGCCGTCGATTTTTGCTATTCGGCGCTGTGCCGGTGCGGCTCGTCTGCCCGCGCGCTCCGAAAAACTACAAACCTCTCTACAACAGGTTTTTCTCACGAAAATAAGCTACAAGAATGAACGAATTTTTGCAATCACTAAGCGAAGGATTGTCCACAGTAACCGATTTTGTGTGCGGCTATCCGCTCTTTATATGGCTCATCGGCGGAGGTCTTTTCCTCTTCCTTTATTCGGGATGCGTGCCGCTTAGGCACACACGCCTGGCTATGAAGTCGCTGCGCACCAAGCAACAAGGCGCCGGCGACATCAGCAGTTTTCAAGCGCTGATGAGCGCCATAAGCAGCACCGTGGGCATGGGCAACATTGCCGGCGTGGCAATAGCCATAGCTATGGGCGGCCCGGGCGCCATCTTCTGGATGTGGGTTAGTGCGCTTTTCGGCATGGCGACCAAATTCTTCGAGGGAACGCTCGCCATAATGTATAAGGGCCGCGACAACAAGGGCAACGTGCAGGGCGGACCGATGTATGTGCTTACCGAGGGCATAAGCCCTAAACTGCGCCCTATGGCTAAATTCTTCTGCATATTCGCTATGATTGGATGCCTATGCGTGATGCAAGCCAACCAACTCACCGAGTCGCTCATCACCGTAGTAACCGACCCGCTGCTGCATCTCGAAAACACTTGGCAACTGCGCGGTCTCATCGGCATTCTGATAGTTATCCCTGTGGCTGTGGTGATGCTCGGCGGCATTACGCGCATCTCGCACATTGCCACCAAGATAGTGCCTGTGATGGTGTCGATGTATTTCTTGCTGGTCTTCTATGTGATTATCACCAACCTTGGGCTGCTGCCTCAAGTGTTTGCCGACATTATTAAGGGAGCATTCAATTTCGAAGCTGGTTTCGGAGGATTCGCCGGCGTGGCAATCGTAGGCGCTCGCCGCGCTATGTATGTCAACGAGGCTGGCGTGGGCACTGCATCGCTTATGCATGGTGCTTCGAAGAATGCCGAACCGGTGCGTGAAGGCCTTGTGGCAATGCTCGGACCTGCCATCGACTCGGGTTTGGTGTGCACGCTCACCGCTATACCCATCCTCATGGCGCATAACTTCGACGCTGTGGAGGGCATCAAGGGCCTATACATAGCCCTCGGGGCTTTCGAAACACTTATCCCGCACATTGGCAGCTATCTGCTTATGGTGATAGTGTTTATCTTCGCATTCTCCACCATGTTCTCATATAGCTACTATGGCACCAAGTGCACGGGCTACCTATTCGGAGTCGATAAAGCGCGCTACTACGAATATTTTTATCTGGCTATGATAGTGGTGTCGTGCATCATTACACTCGACACTGTAGTGGCAGTGATGGACCTCGCATTCGCGCTGATGTCAATCCCAACCATGTTTGCCCTACTGCGACTCGCCCCAAGAGTCCGCCGCGAAGCCAAAGCCTACTTCGCCAGCCAAAAATCTGCTGGCATTAAGTAAACAGGGCGTCCATATCGAGTTTCACTGTGATTTGGTCGCTATACGCTCCACGATTCATCCCAAATGTGGTTATCATAGTGGGTATGATGGAGCAGGTGCTTCCTGTCTCACTTCTGAAAGCATCGCGTCGGTGCATAATCCTCAAATATTCATCCTTTTCTAAGGTATATACCGCCTCGCTATACTTCACTTCGCATAGATTTATCATATTGTCGGCACGATCAATAATAATATCTATCTGCGCAGCCGGTGTGGTGCTCTTGCTTCGCCATGCATAATATTCCGTCGCTACTCCTGCTATGCCTAATGCGGCCTTTATCTGTGACATATGGGCCTTGCACACCCGTTCATAAGCAAGCCCATACCAAGTATTAACCTCTGGCGTACCCACATTCTGGCTCCAGAAGTGTTCTCGCGTCTGTGCTTTGCCGGCAAAGGTGTTATAGAATATGGTATAGAAATCCACAAGCTGATATATCGCCGAATTCTTATTTACCTTCTTTTCCCTAACACAATTTTTTCGCAAGAAGTCACAATACACGAGGTCCATCAGCATATCGCCCAATCTGCCGTTGTTGGCCGACGAGAGACTTTTGGCTATTTCCTCGCGAGTCAGTCCTTGAGGATGCTTCACCAATGCATCGATTATTTCAAGATATGGAGCAGGATTGCGGAATAACGATGAAAACAGCCGTCGATACTCCTTCTTCAGTTCAGCATTCTCGCTGAAGAACAAGCGATCGATACCCACAGCTGGGCTCTCGGCTTTGTCGAACAAACTCATATAATATGGCACGCCTCCTATAGCCATATAAGCCTGCAATATGCTTAGTCGCTCCCAAGGGAAACCATTTGCCTTGAAAAACCCTTCGGTTTCAGCAAGGGTAAACGGGTGCAAGGGCATCTCATGAGTAATGCGGTCGTGTAGCCCACCGTGATTGTCAATCACATTCCTCACCATCCACGATGTAGCACTGCCACACACTATAAGCATTATTTCTGGCTGCCAATTAGCCCAACTATTCCAAAAATGCCCAAGAGCATTCACAAACCCTGCTTTTGGCGTATCGAGGCATGGCAATTCATCGATAAATATCACGCAGCGCTTGCCGGACTCTATTTTTGCGGCCAGCAGTTCGCGCAGAGCATAGAAGGCATCCATCCAGTTGCTATTTTTCTTGCCTGTATATCCGCTCGCCTTCATCGCTGAATGAAATGCCATCACCTGCTCTGATTTCGAGCCCTCAAGCACGCCTGTCATGTCGAAGGCGAGCTCGTTGCGAAAGCGCTGCCTTATCAGGAAGGTCTTCCCCACTCTGCGGCGTCCGTAGAGCGCCACAAATTCCGCCTTACCAGAGTTGTAGTATTTCTCGAGCAACTCCAATTCTTTTCGTCTGCCTACTATTTCGTTTGCCATATCGTTTATAGTTTTCCGTTTTGTGCACAAATGCTTATCACTACGCTAAATTAGCAATTATTTTTCTAAAAAAGTAGCGATAGCGTGCGAAACCGATAAAAAAATCATCACTTTCGCACGTTATCGCCCACTTTTGCGATAAATCGCAAAATTTGCACACTATTTTTGGCGATTTTCATTTAGGGCAATTTTTTTAGGCGTTTTGCACTTAGCTGTTGCACAGTTCGCTTAAAAAGCAGTATCTTTGCATTTAGGAATAATTATAAGCATTATAGGAGAGTTTATTTGCGTGCTACAAACTGCAAACGCAATTGATACGTATGTCAGGCCGAATAGTATATATAGATTTAGCTAAAGCTATATGCATCATTCTGGTGGTAGTAGGGCATTATTGTCCGCCTGGCTGCCCGGGGTGGTGGAGCGCAATTGTTCAATTTATCTATTCTTTTCACATGCCGCTGTTTATGTTCGCAAGCGGTTTTATCTATATTGCCACCAAAAAGGATGGAGAGAAATATAGCGACTTCATCGTTAAGAAGATAAGACGCCTGATGGTACCCTATTTTGTTGTCTCTGCATGCATAATCGGGATTAAACTGATTACCGAGAGTCATCTCTATGTGCAGAATCCTAAAACGGTAATGTCATTCGCCAAGATGTTCTATTACCCCGAAGCTGGATATTTCTTATGGTTTATCTGGGCTCTATGGTGGATGTTTGTAATTATCCCACTCTTTAAAACTCGGCTACAGCGGCTTGCGCTATTCGCTGTATCCATATTGCTTCACTTTATTCCGTTTGTCACCACCACCATATTTTGCTTAGAACAATTCCAGAATATGCTTATATTCTTCATGTTAGGCGTAGTTGTTTATGATTGGAAAGAGTTATTAAGCATCTTCGGCAAATTTCCTAAAATGGCATATATTGCAACATTTGCTTTTGCATATTTATTGAGCGTTTCTCAAGTCGGTACAGAGTATTTGGCATGGATTAAATATCTATTGCCTATTCTTGGGATAGCGGCCGTAGTATCATTGTCAAAGCTGATAGAGCACTCGAAAATACCTATTGATTTGTTCATGATAACATCTAACTCGTCATATATCATATATCTATTTCATACTACATTCGAGGGCTTTGCCAAAGCGCTAATATTTAAGATTCCTTACTTGAGTAATATAAGCGATGGAGGCATGTTCTTAGTTGGAGCTGTTTTTGTGGTGGCTTGCGGAGTGATTATACCTATTATTCTAAACGATAAGGTGTTTAATAGATATAGCACAACCAGAATTCTGTTGGGCTTAAAATAATCTTCGCTAATCGGGGCAATTATCTGCCTCCAGAAAGGCGACGTGTCTGCAGATTCCTTCAAAAACTATTTCATTAAATATCAAAGCTGCCATACACAGATCAGCTAAACGCACGTTCGCCCGAATGCCCTGGGCAATTTTCGCGGCAATTTGCGCTCAGCTGTTGCATAGTTCACTGAAAAGCAGTATCTTTGCAGTCCGAAAAAATATTATTAACATTGTGGAAAAATTTGGCTGCTTGCAACCACACTAAAAAATGCTAAAACTGCAATCCTCGAAACTCCCTCTAATTCAAAAGATTGCTCAACCAAATTTTAGCATTTTTCCACTTTAAAAATTAAAAAAACTGGAAAAATGAAAAATTATCTATTCACATCTGAATCGGTCTCTGAAGGGCACCCCGACAAGGTGGCTGACCAAATCTCTGACGCATTTCTCGACAAACTTCTTGCCTACGACCCCAACTCTAAGGTGGCTGTAGAGACGCTCGTTACTACTGGTCAGGTGGTAGTGGCTGGCGAGGTTAAATCGGAAGCCTACATCGACCTTATGGACGTTACTCGTCGCGTTATCAACCGCATCGGCTACAACAAGTCGGAATATAAGTTCGACGGCGACTCTTGTGGAATCCTTTCGGCTATTCACGAGCAGTCGGGCGACATCAATCAGGGCGTGGTTCGCGCTACTGCCGAGGAGCAGGGCGCTGGCGACCAGGGTATGATGTTCGGCTATGCTTGCAATGAGACTCCTAATTTGATGCCTCTCACCCTCGACCTATCGCACAAGATTCTTATCGAACTCGCTGCAATACGCCGCGAGGGCAAGGTGATGACCTACCTCCGCCCCGACTCTAAAAGTCAGGTAACGGTGGAATACGACGGCGAAACTCATCGCCCTGTGCGCATCCACACCATCGTGGTGAGCACTCAGCACGACGAATTTGTAACTCCAGCCGACGGCTCTGCCGAGGCACAAAAGGTTGCCGACGACGCTATGCTCAGCACTATCTTCAACGATGTTAAGAACATACTTATCCCTCGTGTTAAGGCTACGCTCCCTGCCGAGATTCAAGCCCTATTCCACGACGATATCACCTATCACGTCAACCCTACTGGCAAATTCGTGATTGGCGGACCTAACGGCGACACTGGACTCACTGGTCGCAAAATCATCGTCGATACCTATGGCGGACGCGGCGCTCACGGCGGCGGCGCATTCTCGGGCAAGGACCCAAGCAAGGTTGACCGCTCGGCTGCCTATGCGGCACGCCACGTGGCTAAAAATGCTGTGGCTGCCGGCGTTGCCGACGAAATGCTTGTGCAGGTGGCTTATGCCATCGGCGTGGCAAAGCCTGTGAGCTTCTTCGTCAACACCTATGGCACAAGCCACGTCAACCTCACCGACCAAGAGATTGCCGATCGCCTCAACGCCATTTTCGATATGACGCCTTACAGCATTGAGCGCCGTCTCAAGCTTCGCGCTCCTATCTACGAGGAAACTGCCGCCTACGGTCACATGGGCCGCGAACCTCAGACCGTGGTTAAGCACTTCACATCGCGCTACAACGGCGCCAAGAGCATCGACATCGAAGTCGAACTCTTCACTTGGGAAAAACTCGACTACGTGGATACTATCAAGCAAGCTTTCGGGCTCTAATCTGCGCCAAAAGCTCCGCTACAACGAAGAAATCAAAATTTGTCACTAACTTTAGTGATTGTGATTAATAATTTCGGGCGACCACACCAGGCCGCCCGATTTTTTTCGATTGTTCCAGCAGATATTGCAATCCCCATATCCACTCCACCGTCCAGCCTCGGCATGGCTGATATCTGTATTTGCTCCACGCATCGGCATGGCGTAGCCATACCCAAGAGCAAAGCACCTTAGTAGATGCAGTGAATTACTGGCACAACTCCTTATATCTGTATTTCTATTTTTCTTCTCTAAATCGCTATTCTATTTAGCCCATAGGCATTTTTGTTCAAAAACTCTTATTTTGAGTCGCAATTTGCCAAATTATTATATATCTTTGCATTATCTCAAGTATTAATATATCACGGTATTTTTACATTTTTCTTGATGGAGCAACAGGTACTGATACTTATCTATGGCATAGTCACATCATATTATGCCTACACAGCATGGCTTTTCTACAAGCGCCGCTCACCGCTGCACAACATGGTGGCTACGCTCATGCTCACACTGTTCCTGCAGTGCGTCAAGAATATTGTGCTGATTTTCAACGACCTTTTCAAAGATCCATTCTATTGGAATCTGAGCACTGCCATCGACATGATTGCCGTGCCTTTGTTTGTGTTTATTCTCCACTATCTGCTGCACACCGAGCGGCTAACGGTGCTACGGGTGGTGCTGCACCTTGCGCCTTTTGTACTGCTAATCGGCGCTTTTGCAATCTTCAAATCGCAAATTATTTTCCTTATCACGCTCATCTGGGCGGCTATCTATGGCACTTTGTTCTTCGTATTGTCGTGGATTAGCATCGCTCCTTACCAGCGCCGCCTCAAAGAGCAGTTTTCCTACAGCGAAAATATCAGCCTAAAATGGCTCAAAACCATACCGATATTTTTCTATACTCTATTGGGCCTGTGGACATTAAACTGCATCTCATTGCAAATCAATTTCGATATTATCTATATGTGTTTTAGTCTCGCTCTCTGGATAGTGATTGGCTATTTCCTATATAAACATGAGCTTGTGCTCGAGGATCTCTACAAGGAGTTGCCTATCGAGCCCGATGATGCCTCAATCGACGCCATCGACGCTCAAAGCGACCTCTCGAACCGCATCACAGCACTATTCACCGAACGCAAGATTTACCTCAATCCTAACCTGAAAATATCGGATGTGGCACGCGAAGTGGGATCTAACCGCACATACGTGAGCAAATTTTTCAACCACGAGGCTGGCAGCACGTTCTACGACTATGTCAACAATCTGCGTGTGGCGCACGCCTGCCAACTACTCAAATCGTCAGCCGCAAGCATTGCCGAGGTGGCTGAACATTCGGGATTTAACTCGCCGCAGGCGTTTATACGAGTGTTTGTGCGCACCTTGGGCATCACTCCTTCGGAATATCGCAAGCAGCCATAGTTTCCTTGCCACAAATGCCGAAATTCTTCGGTATTTCCGTCGAAAATGGACTTTTTCAGCAGATTGTTAATCGTTTTTTACCATTTGTTATCACTCTGAGTCGGTTTTATCTATAATTTTACGCAAGCGAAACTCACTTGTCGGTGGCTTACTCAGCCGCCGATGTGAAGCACGCCATACCACGTCACTTACTAATACATCGTATAATAACCGACTCCGCATCTGCCTTGACGGCATATGCGGAGTTATTTTTTTTGTTGGTCATGTCAGAGGAGCGCCAACATTCTGTCGCGGTGTTCGAGAAAGCCTCTAAAGGTGCAAATCAGGTCGCTGATGGCTATTTCGCCGTTGCTGACTTCGTTCTCATAGAGGCTCGAGGAGTTCTGACCTCCTTGGTGACGGCCTTGAAGCGACCCATTGACGCCTGAAACGTATTCAAAGAGCTTCATCTGCAGATTAATCATCTCGTAGGCGCCAAGGTTGTTGGGCTTGCCCACTATCTGCTCGGGCTTGGCATCGCAGTCGCGCTCGGAGAATGGCAACACTCCGTCGGCACTTGCCCACACTTTTCGTATGTCGCGCCACGAAAATCCTTCTGGGATGGCGTCAACCGGGAATAGCAACACGCCCTTTGCCGAGGTATTCATCATATGGTCGAGCATGGTTATCAGGCGATTCACAAATTTCTGCTGGTCGATTACGTCCTCCACCAGCGAGTGCACTTCGCCATCTATCATGGGATACATCTTCACCACAAAGGGGTGCCCGCCGTGCCTGTATGGCGAGAGATAGCTGCACAGCAAGTCGCCCATAGGCGAATACCATCGGCAACGCCAAACTTTTGCTATATCCCAGCGGGTACTCACATCATCGCGCGCCTGCATCGCCTTTGCCTCGGCACTGCCGTAGGGCATTATCTGCACATTGGCTGCGCTTCGGTCGTGACATACGAGCACTTCCATGCACTCGAGTGTCCAAACTTCTATGGCGCGGCACTTGCCTACCGGAGCACGCCAAAAATCGACGCCTTTAGCAGAGTCTGCGCCAAATTCTGCGGTGAAATCGGCTATTCGCCCATCAACGTCGTGGCTATAGATGCGACGCACGGCTTCGGCATGACTGCGATTGCCGCCCGACACGCGCCGCACAAGTTCGGCGAGACTCAGGTCGTGAAGCTGTCCCACTATTTCCTCATCCCAACCTCGGCAATCGTGGCAACTGTTCACAAAAAAGTGCGATAAATTCACGTTCTCCACCCTCGGCACACTGTCGAGCAGGCGTTCTTCTATATCTACGCGTTGCACCGCACATCCTGAGATTAGAAACTCTTCAAGCGCTCGGCTGTCGAGTTCGTGCAACTGGCAACTTCGATACACTTGCTGCACGGATTCATCGAGTTTTTCGCTCATCTGATTGGCTCTGAAGCGTCCTATTACGGCTTTCACCATTTGCCGGATCAGGTTGTTGGTAATGGGATTGCACCCGTGGTTGACGAGCGACTTGCCTTCGGTTATGGTGTTTCCGTTCTCGTCGGTGGTCAGGTCATCCCACTGTCGGCCGTAGGCAAACGATTTGTTACGGCCACGCTGGCTGCGGAACTTTTCTGCTGCAAGCCACGTCTTATAGGCGGCTTGTATCACTCGCAGGTCGTCGTCTTGCGCCAAGCATAGCGTTGTGTTGTGTTTTTCGTGGTTCATAGTTCTATGTGTTTCGTTTATAATAATATTATTCGGTTTCATCGGGTAAACTTGCGCATCTATCACATTCGAGTGCGCGAAATTACCCGATAAATTCGCCGCGATTGTGCCGCTGGCTATGACTTACATGAATCCAGGCAAAATCCTTCTCATTGATGGCTTGGTCCACCGGCAGACGCAATTTGCGCAGCAGTCGCCACAAGCGCACATTTCCATCTTTGCAGCCCGAGGTGATGTCGGCAGCCTCGCCGCGCAGATGCTGACTGTGCTTAACTCCACCCACTGCGGCATTAAGCGCTGGGCAGCGATAACCGCTATTCACGTAGATGGGCATACCAAATTCGTCGCGCAGCGGGTCGAGCACGGCATCCACCAGCCGTTCTATGGCTTGGCGTGCCTCGGCTGGCATGGTATTGTCGATGTGCAACGATGCAGCTGTTGGCGACGCCTCAAATTCTTCGATTCTAAAGTGTTTCATTGCTGTTTATTTTCGATTTTTCCGATGATTTCGTCCATTTTTATCACGCCCTTGTCATTTAGTTTGCGCAGGAGGCTCAACATCAGCGTTGCTGCTTCGCGATAGTCTTTTTGCTGTTTTTCTTCGGATTTTTCGAAGATGCTCTTCACTTCTATCACAGCTATGCCTATGGCGCCTATCACGGTTAGCACGGGCAGAAGCAGCACATCGCTGCCGCACACAAGTCGCAGATAGAGCATTACGCCCATCTGCATCATATCCACCACCGATAGCGCAAACATGGCGTTATAGTATTGCCCAAGTTTGCTCACCGTGCGGCGCAATGCCTCGCTTCGGCGTGCCTCTCCGCGCCGTCGCGCCTTGCGCAGCCCGCTCCACAGGTCGGCCAATACCGCTGCAAGCACCAGCACATACTCTGCCACCATCATCACGGCAGCCATCACCACTCTCATAGTTTCGTCAGTGTTTTCCATAATATTAATTTCCATTTGTTGCAGAATTTTGTGTTTTCAGTCGCCAAAATTAATACGCGCCTTTGTGCCACATTTCAGCAAAAAATCCTTTCGTGATATTTTTCTATTCGCTAACTTTGCATCATAGCTAATCACAAAATATTATGAAACATCTAATTCTTTCAGTCCTATGCCTTGCATTTGCCTTGAGCACTGTTAGCGTCAAAGCTGCTCCTGCCAGCGACGCTAAGGCTGTGGATATGCCTCGCTTTGAGGCTGATATGCACCACGCCATCGACAGTCTGGGCATTGTAGGCTTAAGCGTGGCTGTGGTGCGCGATAATGCCATAGTCTATAACGGCAGTTTCGGCTACAGCGACATCGAGTCGTGGACTCCTATGCGCAACCACAACATTATGCGCATCGCTTCAATCTCGAAATCGTTTGTCGCCACGGCGATTATGACGCTCATCGATGCCAAAAAACTCTCGCTCGACACGCCCATCAACTCGATTCTCGATTTCCCTATCACCAACCCTAAATACCCCGATGTGCCCATCACCATCGAAATGATGCTCGCCCACACCAGCAGCATCAACGACTCGGAGGGATATTACATCAGCTACGATTGCATCAATCCTGAGCGAAACCCCAACTGGCGCAACTGCTACAACGATTATCGCCCGGGCACTGGCTACGAATATTGCAATCTCAACTTCAACCTGCTGGGCATTGTAATCGAAAAACTCAGTGGCGAACGCTTCGACCACTATGTAGAACGCCACATTTTGCAACCGCTCGACATCGAGGGCAGTTTTTGCTACAATTCGGTGGATTCCACTCGTTGTGCCTCGCTTTATGCGTGGGAATCGGGCAAATTCGTGCACCGTCCCGAGGCTTACCGCCTTATCGAGAACCTCGACAGTTATGTTATGGGCGAAACCACCGTGCGCCTTTCGCCTGCTGGCGGCATGAAAATCACCGCTCTCAACCTTGCCAAATATATGCTTATGCACATCAACTACGGCAAATCGCCGCTCTCGTCTGCGCGTGTGATGTCGAAGCGCAGCGCCAAGGCTATGCAGGCGGTTCACACTCCCGGCGAGGTGAAATATGGCCTTGCTCTCGAGCAAAGTGATAAATATGTGCCTGACATAACCCTCACAGGCCACACTGGCGGTGCCTACGGTCTGCGCAGCGCCATGTTCTTCGACCCGGAAAAGAAATTCGGCTTTGTGGTCATCTGCAATGGCTCAAAAGTCAGCCCTCTTGCTCCCATCCAGACTCTTCTCTACAACCATTTCATAAAACCATCAAAATGATAGAAAACGAACGAAAAATCCGAAGAAATTCGGTAATCGAGGCTGCTCATCAACTCATGATTGCAGCCCGCACTGCCCCTAAAGCCAAGGGCTGCGACATCATAGAAATAGCACTTGTGAGCGACCGCTCCGATCTCGAAGCACTCGCTGCCGAAATGCGTCGCCAAGCCGATATCACTGGCATGAAATTCTTGATCCGCGATGCCGACAACATTCTTTCGGGCGAAGCTGTGCTGCTCATCGGCACTCAAGCCATGCCGCAATCGCTCAACTGTGGCTACTGTGGTTACGCCACATGCGCGCTGAAGCCCGACTTCACTCCTTGCGCATTCAATTCCATCGATGTGGGCATCGCAGTAGGCTCGGCTTGTTCGCGCGCTGCCGACTTGCGTCTCGACACTCGTGTGATGTTCTCTGCTGGCTGGTGCAGCCAACATCTCAACTGGCTCCCGGGTTGCAACCAAACAATAGCCATCGCCATTGGCGCTGCAAGCAAAAATCCATTCTTCGACCGCAAACCTAAAGAAGAACCTGCTAAGTAGCTATCTGGCTATATGATATTGACAAATTTATGCGGTAAATTCGTCGTTAATCGTCGGATTTATCGCATTTTTTGGCACTCTGCTTTCGTTGCAATGTAGTGGCAATAAGTGCGCATTTACCTCAAAAGCATCTGCCCTCCCACTTGGAGAAAATTGCCGAATTTCGCCGATGAAACCGCCTCTAAGATGCCTCTTTGGCACTTCTGCGCCGCACTATGTGGCTGACGAATGATAGTTTGTGAAAAATATTTATTAACTTTGTGTCTATGGACTACAAGATATTTGCTCCCTCGCGAGCCATTGGCGAAATCGACTTGCCTGCTTCGAAAAGCATCAGCAATCGCGCCCTAATTCTCAACGCATTATGCAGCTCACCAGCCACATTGCACAACGTGGCGCATTGCGACGACACCGACGCCATGGTGGCTGCCCTCAGTTCTACCGACAGCGTCATCAACATAGGCGCTGCGGGCACTGCTATGCGCTTTTTAACCGCTTATTTCGCCACTCGGCAAGGCCGCTGCGTGGTGCTCGACGGATCTGAGCGCATGCGTCAGCGTCCTATTGGCATCTTGGTTGATGCGCTTCGTTCGTGTGGCGCTGACATCGAATATACACTTCGAGAAGGCTTCCCGCCGCTTCGCATCACTGGTGCCAAACTCCGTGCCGAGAGCATCGTGATGGCTGGCAATGTGAGTTCGCAATACATCTCTGCCATACTTATGATAGCTCCGCTCATCGAGGGATGCCGCTCGATAAGTCTAACCGGCGAGGTGATTTCGCTGCCTTACATACACATGACTCTCGACTTGATGCGCCGTTTTGGCATCGAAACCACCTTCGACGGCCGCGAGATTGCTATCCCCGTCGGCAGCCGCTACTCTGCACCCGATTTTACCATCGAAAACGACTGGTCGGCTGCCTCTTATTGGTTTCAGATGCAGGCAGTTATGCCTCAGTCGCGCATCTCGCTCAAGGGGCTGTTTCCCGAGAGTTCGCAGGGCGACAGCGCCACTGCTCGCCTATTCGAATCGTTTGGCGTAACCACCAACTGGTGCGGCAAATACCTCGACCTCCGCGCCGCATCTGCGCCCGAAAGCCACATCGAGATGAACCTCATCGAAAACCCCGATTTGGCTCAAACAATAGTAGTAACAGCCTGTTTATTAGGCATTAAGTTCCGCATCAGCGGTCTGCAGACGCTCAAAATCAAGGAAACCGACCGCATCGAGGCGCTCCGCTCGCAGCTCCGCAAATTGGGCTTCGACATCTCTGTCACTCCCGATTATTCGCTCTGCTGGGACGGCAGCCGCGTAGAACCCCAAGATGCCCCTTCTATCGCCACATTCAAGGACCACCGCATGGCCATGGCTTTTGCCCCAGCCGCTTCGCTCTTCCCGGGCTTAGTCATCGAAGATGCCGCTGTGGTGAGCAAGAGCTACCCGCAATATTGGGATCATCTGCGCCAAGTGGGATATAAAATAGTGGAAATCAACGATTAAGCAAACGATATGATAGGTGCTCTCATAATATTAGCCATCACGGTGATTACGGGCATTTTGCTCTACACCCACCATCGCCTTACCACCACTCCCGACGACGATGTGGTGGTGGAGCCAAAACCCAGCGATGAGTGCTGCGGACAGCACGAGGTGTGCGAGAAAGATTCTCTGATTCAGGGCATTAGCCGCGAGATTGTGTACTACGACGACGAGGAACTCGATGCCTTCAAAGGCACAGCACCGTCCGACTACACCGAGGAGCAAATCGAGCAATTTCGCGATGTGCTCTACACGCTGCAGCGCGACGACATCGCCGGCTGGGCTCGAAGCATTCAGCTGCGTGGCATTCAGCTCCCCGCTCCCATCCACGACGAACTAATTATGCTTGCCGCCGAGGCGCGTATGCAAAAATCATAGCCCCAAATCGCAGGTTTTTCACTAAATTTCAGTAATTTTGCTGCCCTAAACGCCGCACAACTATCAACAAATGGAAATACTCAGTTACACATTCTTCCAAAACGCCCTGCTCGGCGTGCTTATGGTGAGCATCGCCGCTGGCATAATAGGCACCTATGTGGTGAGCCGTCGCATGGTGTTTATCACCGGTGGCATCACCCATGCCTGCTTCGGAGGCCTCGGACTGGGTTTCTATCTGGGATTCAACCCCATAGCCATGGCTGCCGTGTTTGCCATTGCCGCCGCCACTGGCGTGGAATGGATGGCTACCAAGCAAAATGTGCGACAAGACTCTGCCATCGGCGTGATTTGGGCGCTCGGTATGGCGCTCGGCACATTTTTCATATTCCTTTCGCCGGGATATGTGCCCGAACTCACCTCATTCCTGTTTGGCAACGTGCTCACCATCACCGCCACCGACATCTGCCTTTTTGCCGCCTATCTGGTGGTGCTGTTGGCTTTTTTCGCAATATTCTATCCGCAAATAGTGCTCTGCGCATTCGACCGCGACTTTGCCGCCACTCGGCGCCTCAGCGTGGGCATCATCAACCTTGCCATGACCATCATGATAGCCATCTGCATAGTGCTTACCATTCGCCTTATAGGCATCATGCTGCTACTCTCGCTGCTCACTGTGCCTCAGATGATAGCCGAATTATTCACCATCCGATTCAAGACCATGATGATTATCTCGGCTGGCGTGAGCATGATTTGCTCGGTGCTTGGCATTTTCTGCTCCTACTGGATTGCAGTGCCCGCTTCTGCCACCATCGTGCTCACACTCGTGGCTGCCTACGCCATTGCTCGAATAGCACGCAAAATTAAAGCCCTCTGAATCGCTCCAGAAGGCTCTAACCATTTTATCTTTACGCGAAACTCAAGTCTGAGTTTCTATTTTTAGTTTTATTACAAGCTGAACTTATAGCCGAGAGTAATCATAAAGGCATTGCTGTTGCACGAATCGTAGCTGTCACTGATAGCGTGAGTTACACCCCAGTTGAAGCGTGCATCGAGCTGAATATTGCTGAATTCATACGACAAGCCGATAGGCACTGCAAGCACAAATCCCTTCGACAAATCGCCCAAACCCATCTCTACCGAGGCACCGCTTCCGCTTGCCTTAGCCTTATCGTTTACATTAAAGCCCGGTTGGATACCTGCCTTAAATGCAAATCCCTTAGCCACATAGAAGTTGGCAAGGATAGGCACATTGATGTAGTCGAGCTTCATCGTTCCGTCGATGTCCATATCGTTCATCTTAGCACCCTGCTGCGAATAAAGCAATCCGCCAGAAATGGCGAATACATCGGTAGCTTGATATTCCAATTCTGCTCCCACAACAAGGCCTACACGAGGATCCGACCCGTCGGCGTTAGTCATAAAACCAATGTTCATACCCACTGTTGGACGTAGGCTAAATGCGCCAACTTCACTTTGTGCCTTTACCGACACAAATGCAAGCAACATGCTTGCCAATAGCACTAACTTTTTCATTTTGAAATTAAATTAAAATTAAAAACATTATGTATATATTTCATAAATCTGCGACAAATTTACATTATTTTTCCAAATTGACCAATATAAAGAACATTTTCAATCCATTTTTTGCGACTTTCTGACCAATACCCTCTATTTTTCACTTAAAATCTAAAAGCATAGCCTACGGTGACAAACATAGCGCTATTAGCCTTCTCCTGAAGCATATAGCCCACGCTTAGGCGCAAATGATTCTTCACCACAATGCCTATGCGAGGCATCAGCGATGCTGTGCCCGATGTTCCATTGTCGCCCACCGAGATGAAATTTCTATCGGTACTCACTTCTGCATTCTTGCCAAACCTTATAGAGCACATTCCTATGCCTCCTCCGGCAAAAAACCGAACATCTCTATTCAAATCGATATAATAATCGCCCGTAAGCATCACATTCGTTGACCAAAAATTCACGTCTACCGTGCCCCTGTTCAATAGCATGCCATTTTCATCGGTTTCGCGGTAACTATATCGGCGGTCAAACACATTCCTGCCAACATAGATGCCCACAGTTACAGGCACATACGAGAAAGCATAACGCCCCTCGGCATACAACACACCGCCAATCCAGTTCTTAAAGCCTTCCATCTCATTCGCCAAAAACGTAGGCCCTGCGCCAAATTCTATCTGCCAATGCTTCTTTCCACCAGCCCAAGCGCTCGCACCTAATGCCAACACGCTTAGAATCATCATTAATAGTCGTTGCCTCAGTTTCATATCTCTTTACCGATTTATCTCAATTCAATTTTCTCAAAAATCACTTATTTGCCAATCTTTTGCGCAAATCAGCCATCTTTTCCTTTGATACGGAAATAGAAATGTCGCTATGCACGTTCATCTTCATTGTGTATCTCCTGCCAAATGCACTTTCCAATCTGTCTAAATAGTCCATATTTACTATGGTTTGTCTATTGACTCTAATGAAATTAGAGCCGATTAATATCCTTTCAAAGCTCTCTAAGCGCATATCCACAGCAAAAACCTCACCATCACTACAATACACTCTCACTTCTCCGTCCGACAACTTTATCAGAACCAATTCTTCACCCCGTTTAAACTTAAATCCCGTTTTTGTGGGCAACATCAATCTTCCTTTATATGTCGTATCTTCATCAAACGACTTTTTTATCTCAGCCAATCTTATAGGATCTGTTGCCTCAGCCTTTTCCATCACTTTGCGCAACGATATCTCATCAATTGGTTTCAATAGATATTGCACACAATTATATTCGAGTGCCTGCATAACGTAATTATCATATGCTGTCAGGAAAACTATTCGCAACGATATGCTTTCATCCGAAAAGGCTTCAAACACAACGCCATCGGTCAGCTGTATGTCCGAAAACACCAAATCCGGCCATATTCCTTCCGAAAAATAATTTCTTACCGACTTTACCGTTCGCAACACAGTTTCTACATCGTAGTCTGGATACATTCTCCTTAGCATATTCTGCAACTCATCGCTATTGGGCTTCTCGTCTTCTATGATAACTATCTTCTTCATTTTGCGCACTTTAATCTAATTCTAACCACCCATTGTTCCTCTTCTCCGATTTTTTTATCTACACCGCTATGCAGCATATTGTCATATTTTAAATTCAGAACCTCGTATCCGGTTCCAAACGTAGCAATGCGGTCTCTACGCAGGCGATACTCATTGCTTACCACAAGAATGTCGTCCTCCATTCGCAATTTGATATGTAGCGGCGATTCCTCAGAAAATGCATTATGTTTAACTGCATTTTCTATTAATAATTGCACAGTTCCTGCCCATAACCTATATCGCTCATGAACTTCTGTTGTTTCATCTATAAGTTTCACCATTTCGCCATAACGGATGCTAATCATTTGATAATACTCTTGAGCCACACTTATATCGTCACCAAGCAATACTTCTTTGCGCATATTTTCATTCATTGTCCTTCGATACAGGCTCGCCATACACATAAAAAACCGCTTCGCCTTGCCTGGATCGGAAGATATCAAAGATATGCCCACACTAATATTATTAAACAGAAAGTGTGGATCCACCTTATTGGTCAGTGCTTCTATTTGATACGTTAATACCCTCTTACTTTGCTCTAACCGTTCCAATTGCCATCTCCGCACTATGTCTAACGATATAATTAACACCGTAATAACTCCAATTGCATAAGTGTTCACAAACGACGTCATCACACTCACACTCCTGCCCATTAGAAGTCTATAAAGCATAGCATTCACAAGTTCTAAAGGCACTATTACAACCATGTTGAATACGGTAGCCAGCAATCCAAGCACCATAACTCTGTTTCCCGTAACCGATTTACCAAAATAATGGCGTTCTACGTAGTGTGCAAAGCACACATTAATTGCTGCAATTGCTAAACAAGTCAATCCATCAAGCACTATTTCTACATTTAATTGAGATATATCAAATATCCCTTCGGCTATTTCAGTCGGTATCCACAATGTTTCATACGCCAAATATATAATGATAAATAGTAGAAAAACCCTTTTTGCCTGCGCTTTCTTTGCCATTTCTTATAACGGTATTATTTTTCCGATTCTCTGATTTATACTCTGCCAATTAATTCTTACATTCCAGCAGTTTTGCTATTGGCAAAAATAGTCAAAAAAAGCTGAGATTCAAAGCAAATTATGGCAAATACACAAACCGCCGAATGGCTTTAGGCTCATTCGGCGGCTATATTTATAACATTATTAGAATCTCAATACGAAGCCGGCTGTTGCAAATGCCGATCGATTGGCTTTCTCTTCGAATCTATACCCCACAGTAAGTCGGAT
>CALZAF010000031.1 GCA_945612775.1 uncultured bacterium
TGAAGTCATATTTCGCCTGAAATTTTTTCGAAAAAATAGGCAAAACCCCCGCTTGAGCGCTTAGAAGCAACGATGGCAGCAATTTCACCGCACTTTGTGCGGCTGTGATTATTGTGGGTTTTGCGACGTACGCTCGCGCACAAAACGCTTCAAGAGGAATGTCAAGTAATAGGGGAAGGTGTAAAACTTGCCATTGAATCCTATGTTTCGATATCCCAATTTTATGCCATATTTCACATCGGGATATCTGTCGGGTTTAAGTAGCTTGTTGAGCGATGCTGTGGCACCATCGGTGGCTTTTACCTCGATAGGGATTAGCGAATTGGCATCGCGGATGAAGAAGTCCATTTCCAAAGCCGGAGAGTCGCTGTTGTAATAGTAGAGCTGATAGCCCTGTTTCACGAGCATGTCGGCTACTATATTTTCGTAGATTGCGCCTTTGTAGGTGCCCAGATTCTTGTTTGCCCTAAGGTCGTCTTGGGCTTCCTCGTCGAGCGAGGCTACGAGCAAGCCGGTGTCCTTAAAGTAAACTTTGTAGAGCGAAGGGTTGTAGTTGCCTTTAAGCGGCAGTTCTGGATGGTTCATGCAGTAGCATATATTTACCACTCCAGCATCGGCAAGCCAATCAACGCAACCCACATAATCGCGGTTGCGCGCGTTTTTGGCTAATTTGGTTACCTGAAAGCGCTTATTCTCCTTTGCTAAGAAGGTGGATATGTGGTTGTAGATGTTTTTTACCTTAGCTTTGTCGAGGCCTTCCACATATTTTGTGATGTCCTCCTCGTAATCCTTTAGCAGCTGCCGCTGTAGGGCGAGGGTGCCGCTGAAATTCTTGTTGGTTACATAAGTATTCACCACCTCGGGCATGCCTCCTAATGTAACATAGTCGCGAAACAAGTCGAACATCACATCGGTTTGCAACTGAGGAAGCGGTTTCACTTCGAGCATGTGCTGAAACAGGGTGGACACATAGTCATCGTCATAGCCTTTAGCCCAAAGAAATTCCTCAAAATCCATTGAGTGCATTTCGTAGTCCTCTTTGTAGCCCACGCTGTTCGACTCAATCTCGCGATAATTGATGCCCATGAGCGAACCCGAGCAGATTACGTCGAAACGACCATCGAGTTTGAAGAACTTCAACGCAGTGGCACAGTTAGGGCAAGCTTGGAGTTCGTCGAAGAAGAATATTGTGTCGCCGGGAATAAAACGAAATTCGGGGTTTAGGAGCGAAATATTCTTCAGAATAGAGTCCACATCAAATCCGTCGTTGAAAATGTTGCGGTATTTTATTTGTTCTACAAAGTTAATAGTTACCACGCTCTTGTAGTTTTGGTTCGCAAACCACTCGATGGAGCGTGTTTTGCCAATCTGGCGAGCGCCCTTCACGATGAGCGGTTTGCGGTCGGGATTGTTCTTCCAAGCCAACAAAAAAGCGTCAATCTTTCGTCGTAGTAGGGTATTCATCTTCTAAATAGTTAATAATCACTTGCAAAGATAACAAATTTCACATTATCGGCACTATTTTTAGGGTAAAATTTCACATTATCGGCATTGTTTTTGGGCTAATTTTTCACATTTTCCTGATTTTAGAGGGTGAAATTGATGTGGCGGCGAGTGGTTTGGTTTGTCAAAGGCGTCTTTTTTCAATAACTTTGCGGTTGGAAAAGAAAAGCCGCCCCGTGGTGGCGAATAATATGATAATCGGCAATGGAGAAAACGGAAAAACCATCCATCACACGACATTTTTTGCGTCAGCGCCAGCTGTTGCAGATGGAGTATGACTACGAAAAGGAGGAATATAAGCGCCTGAGCGAAGAGCTCGGAGTGGCGCGAAATGTGCAGCGCGGATTGTGCTGGCACCCTGTGCGTGTGGGCCGAAATCATTATAATTCGCTCAATCAGCTGGTGGTGGAAGTGTATCGCGGCGAAGAGCATAGCGACGAGGAGCACCAGTTTGAATACGGTCGCCAAGTGCGCTTCTTCGTGGAGAATGAGGCGGGTCAAGTGACCTATAAGCATTATGTCGGTACAGTTAGCTATGTGGAGGAAAACCGTATGGCTATAGTTGTGCCGAGTGCATCGGTGATAATGGATATGGAAAATTCGGCGGGTTTGGGCGTGCAGCTTTCGCTCGACGAAACCAGCTATCGCACTATGTTTGAAGCCCTTAATGATGTGGAGAAAACCACCAACACGCGTCTTGTGGCACTGCGCGATGTGCTGTGTGGGCTCGTCGAACCGGGTTTTCGCGACATCTATCCTATGCGTTTTCCATGGCTAAACCGCAGCCAAGAAGTGGCGGTGAACAACATACTTGCCTGCCGCGATGTGATGATAGTGCACGGACCTCCGGGCACCGGCAAGACCACCACGCTCGTCGAAGCCATCTACGAAACGCTCAATCGCGAGCCGCAAGTGCTGGTGTGCGCCCAGTCGAATATGGCAGTAGATTGGATTAGCGAAAAACTCGTGGATCGCGGCGTGCCAGTACTGCGAATAGGCAATCCCTCAAGAGTAAACGATAAAATGCTCTCGTTCTGCTACGAACGCCAGTTTGAGAGCCACCCCGATTACCCCGAATTGTGGAGTATGCGTAAAGCTATCAGGCAGCTGCAAGGACTCGACAAAAAGCATCGCAACAGCGACACCGTGCGCAACCGCATAGCCAAATTGCGCCATCGTGCCGAAGAACTCGAGGTGAAAATCAATGCTGAATTGTTCAATCAAGCCCGAGTGGTGTCGTGCACCCTTGTGGGCAGCAACAGTGTGCTGCTCAAGGGCAGGCATTTCTCCACGCTCTTTGTGGATGAAGCCGGTCAGGCGCTCGAGGCAGCCACGTGGATAGCAGTGCGCAAAGCCGACCGCGTGATTTTAGCAGGCGACCATTGCCAGCTGCCGCCCACCATCAAGTGCTATGAGGCAGAGCGCAGCGGACTCTCGCGCACCATGATGGAACGCGTGGCAATGCGATGGCCTCAGGCGGTGACGCTGCTATGTGTGCAATATCGCATGCATAGCGACATTATGAAATTCTCGTCGCAGTGGTTCTATGGCGGTAACTTGGTGGCTGCGCCCGATGTGGAGTCGCGCGGAATCCTCGACTACGACATAGCCATGGAGTGGATAGATACCTCCGATATGGACTTTGCCGAGCGCACAGTGAGCGCAGGCAATAGCCGCCTGAATACGCTCGAAGGCGATTTCTTTATAGCCGAACTCGAGCGATATGTGCAGCGAATAGGAGTGCAGCGCATACTTGATGAGCGCATCGACTTCGGGCTGATTTCGCCCTACAAGGCGCAAGTGAAGTATCTGCGGTCGAAAATAAAGAAGAGTGCAGTGCTCAAACCCATAAAGCAGCAGCTCAGCATCAACACCATCGATGGCTTTCAAGGTCAGGAGCGCGATGTGGTGATGATAAGCCTCGTGCGAAGCAACGACGACGGCCGCATAGGCTTCTTGAGCGACTTGCGACGCATGAACGTGGCAATTACGCGCGCCCGCATGAAAGTAATGATAGTGGGCGACGCGTCAACCCTGCTGCATCATAAGTTTTATGCCCAGTTACGCGCTTATATAGAGCAACTTGCGCCCGAATCGCAGCATGGTGAAGACTGACGATGCATCACCAAAGCTGCGAGCCGAAAATTTGCTAAAATTCAAGTCAATATATTGCAATCGAGTAAAAGAATTTGTATCTTTGCAGTCCGTATGAAGAACGGTTTTGATAACGAGAAATATCTCAAGATTCAGTCCGAACGCATCAAAGAGCGCATAGCTCAGTTCGGCGATAAGTTATACCTCGAGTTTGGAGGTAAGTTGTTTGACGACTATCACGCAAGCCGCGTGTTGCCTGGTTTCCACCCCGATAGTAAGTTGCGCATGCTCATGCAGTTGAGCGATTGTGCCGAAGTAATAATCGTGATTAGTGCATTCGACATCGAGAAGAACAAGGTGCGAGGCGACTTGGGCATCACCTACGACGAAGACGTGCTGCGCCTGCGCGGCGAGTTCGAGAAAGTAGGCTTATACACCACCTACGTGGTAATCACCCACTACAATGGACAGAAAAGTGCCGATGCTTATCGCGCCCGCTTGGAGCGTATGGGCATCAAAGTTTGCTATCACTACACCATCGACGGCTATCCTAATAATGTGGAACTCATCGACTCCGAAGAAGGGTTCGGCCGCAACGATTATGCCGAGACCACCCGTCCACTCGTGGTGGTTACAGCTCCGGGTCCCGGTAGCGGCAAGATGGCAGTGTGCTTGAGCCAGCTATACCACGAGCATAAGCGCGGCATTAAGGCAGGATATGCCAAGTTCGAGACCTTCCCGGTGTGGAACTTGCCGCTGAAGCACCCTGTGAATGTGGCATACGAGGCTGCTACAGCCGACCTTAACGATGTGAACATGATCGACCCATTCCACCTCGAAGCTTATGGAAAGATAGCCGTGAACTACAATCGCGACATCGAAATCTTCCCAGTGCTCAATGCCATCTTTGAGGGCGTGTATGGAGAGAATCCATATAAGTCGCCCACCGATATGGGCGTTAATATGATAGGCTTCTGCATGAGCGATGAAGATGTGTGCTGCAATGCCGCTCGCGACGAGATCATTCGCCGCTACTACACTGCCCTTAACCGCCTTGCCGAGCGTGGCGACAACGAGAACGAGGTGAAGAAGATAGCTCTGCTTATGCAGCAGGCAAAACTCACTCCAGAGTATCGCCGCACCACGGTGGCAGCCCGCGAGCGCAAGGAGCTTACCGGACTTGCATCGGCAGCCATCGAACTTCAAGACGGAACTATCATCACAGCCCGTTCGAGCGGTTTGCTCGGTCCGAGCGCGGCTTTGCTGCTCAACGCCACCAAGCATCTGGCAGGCATAGCTCACGAAGTGAAGCTCATTCCACAGACTATGATAGAACCTATACAGCGCACCAAGGTGACATTCCTGCACGGTCACAATCCTCGATTGCACACCGATGAAGTGCTCGTGGCGCTATCGATGCTCAGCATGACCGATGAAAAATGCCGACTCGCGCTCGAGCAGCTGCCTAAGCTCGAAGGTTGCCAAGTGCACTCTACGGTGCTGTTGAGCGAAGTTGACCGCAAGATATTTAAGCGCCTCGGCGTGGAACTTACTTGCGACCCTGCAACAATGTGATATAGAAAATAATCCACAATAATGCTAAAAGAATCACCCGCAAGCCTCGATTGGGCAAGTCGGGTGATTCTTTTAATTCTAAAATAAGATGTCGCTCAAATATTGTCGTATTGGGCGAAATGTTTCTTGATGAAAAATGGTGGCGTCAATACACTTTGCCGGCAGAGATTCGTCGGCCAATCACGTCCCACACTTGGCGAGCTATGGCGTTCATACCGTCGATTGATGGGTGTCCTAACTGCTTGCTGATGTGGTGCAGACGCACACGAGTTACGCCATAGTGCTTGCAAATCACCTCGCACGACTCATAAAATTCGCTTCGCAGTTCAGTGTTCTCGATGTTGTAGATTAGTGCATTGGGGTAGCGCTTGTGCAACTGGTCGAATAGATAGCAAAGCGCAGGGCGGAAGTTGCGCAAGTCGTCGTCGGACCAGTCGGCATACTGGTAATCGCCCAAAGGAGAGCCAGCCCACATATCGTTGGTGCCGCCAAACACAAGGATTACATCAGGATTGCCAAGACGATCGATTCGTAATTTCGATACGAAGGCATTCTCTGGCCTATAAGCACCGTTATAGCTTGTGGTGCAAACAGTAGAGCCCGACCACGAATCGTTCACTTCGAGTTGAAGCCCGTTGTCGTCGATAAGTTGGTGCCACCAGGTGTCCCACACTCGCACTACATCGTTGCCGCGATCCCATTGGGGGCTTGACCCGTACCATAACTCGTTGCCTTCAACCACATATCCTTCAAAAGTGCTGTAAGAATCGCCGAGAATCGACACTTTAACCTTCTGTTCCTGAGCCGAGAGACTGAGTACAAAAATAGATGCAATAGCCAATGCTAATGCCTTGCGTAGTTGTTTCATAATACCTTTGTTGTAATAAATATATTTAGTTATAAAATGTTTGGTGAAACAAAGGTAACGAAAATTTGAAACATACCGATGCCGTGCAACGGTTTTGTGGCATAATTTAAGAAATATTTCCCCCGGTGTGGAAAAAGTGGCGCGTAAGCAACTGCCGCTTATCGGTCGGAAACAACGATATCTTGATAGAAAGTGCCGATGCCTTGGGGTGATATAACGTCGATTACCAATGTGAAGTTACCTGCCTTTGTGGCAATGGGGGCAGAAATGGGCAAAGATGGCGCAAGTCCGGTGAAGGTGAAGTAAGAGCCTCGGGTTTCGGGGGGGTGGATATGTGAGTCGCGAGTTCGGATATGTACCACGCCGTTAAATGCATCGCTTGTGTAAGCCAAAGCCTTCCATGGTGGCATATATTCCACCGATTCAATATTGTTGGCCGACATATCCAGCATCATCTTGAAATCGTTAGCCCCGTTTTTAAACAAGTCGTTGTCCACCATCATTGAGACATGAGCCGAGCCGGATAAAGTGGCTACTCCTCGGGTGCTGACCAATTCGTCATTGACTAATCTGACTCCTACAAGATTTCGCAAAATGTCACGGAGCGTCACATAGCGGCGGCGTTCTATCTCTTCTCTGTCTTTGTATCGAACGCTATAGAATTTGTTGGTGGGTATGTTTGTCTCTTTTTTTGTGTAAGCCTTAACCGTTAATTCGGGCAATTCCAGAGCGTTATGCTCGAGGTGGAGCATACTGTCGCTGACGGCGAATTGTAATTGTTTAGGCAAGGTGATGGCGGGATATGTTTGGTCGGTAAATTGAAATACGGCTTTCACGGCGAGTTCTTTTCGGTCGGTGGCTTGGAAATAAAAACGCGTGTTGCCGTAAAAATTGTTTAGGGCTATATCGAAGTCGCCCTTTTTGTTAAATGTGGCGTCGGCAACGTCGTTGGTCTCGGTGTTATACACCACTAAAGATCCATCAGCCAAACTGTAACCCGATTTAAGATAGGCATTGCCCGATATCGACATTTGCAATTTGGGTAGATGCGTATAAATCAACGAGTCGCGCTCGATGGCATCGGACAACGAGAATCGTGAGAATGAGGCGGTTGCCAACCAAGCATTTATGTCGTTGACTATTCGGCTGTGGCTGCGATAGGAAACGAAACTCGAAGGCAGAGGAATGGGTGAGGTTAATTGGCTCGATAAGATGATGGCAGAAGCGGCATCGGCTACTGAAGAGATGTCGCCCGGCATAAGCCGTGCGATGACCATGGCATCTTCCGGAAGGTTCTCAATAACCGGAACGATAGAATCGCCGGTGACTGCTGTGTGCGGAGCCTTAACAGAACACTGCAAATCAGAGCCGCCGAAGGCAGAACATTCCGATATGACACGATTGACCGAATCGGTGAGAAATATGGTGAATAGCGAGGGCTTATTGATTAGCGTGAAAGCCCCACGGTCAGCTTTGGCGTCAACCCGAGTTAGCCCGTTGCGGCAATCATAGCCGTAAATTCTAAAACCTTCAGGAAGGGTAGAGGCATTATATACAGAGAAAGTAACTTTTCGGTCTCGGATAAAGCATTGTATTTTGGGCTTCGAATCGTCGGGTTTCAATTTGGCAAGGGGCTCATTAGAATAGCCGTTGGCTGCGATAATGGCATATTCAGCACCCGGTTGAGGCACAAAAGAGAATACAGCCAACCCGTTAGCCGAGGTGGTGCGTCTGTCGATGGTGCTTCCGTTGTGGTCACTTAGCAGCAACTCTCTGTTAGGGAGAGCGCGCCCCGACCTGTTGCAGAGCCAAGTGGTGATGTTCTGCACCACACCGCTTGCTACGAATCCTCCCCATGGAAAGGCGTGGCAGATGACCGAGTCGTCATTGTGGTCAATTTCGCTGTCGATGGGTTTCTGGGCTATGTTTATAGTTTGAAAAGCAAAATTCTTAGGCGAGAAACTCCTCATCAGTTGGGTGTATGCCCTCAATAGGTAAGTACCGTCGGGAAGGTGGATATCGGTGGGCATAACCGTGCAGAATCGGCCTAAAGAATCTAACTCGGTTTCGATACGCGAGATTGTTGTGTCGGGAGTGATAAGTTCGACGGTAAGATATCTGCTGTATGGGTGAAATGAGGGTGTGGAATTGCAGGTTACCACGCCTTGCAGCCATATAGTGTCGCCAGCATGATAATAATGGTTGTCGGGGCATAAAAGAATCTGCTCCGACCGAAAGTCGTGTGGCAATCGCACTCCTGCAATAACCGAGAGTGTTGTAAGTATTGCAATGGCTGTGATAGATGATGCGCGAAGCATAGACTTTATGTCACGGTTCATAATGTATGCTATATCGGTTGTTGGCGATTTTTTTCATTAATACAAAAGTAACAAAAAATTGTAGAAATAAATAATCCTGCCGAGGCCGAAAATTAGTGATAAATTTCGTAAATTCGCAAAAACAAACAGAATATAATCGAATAATGGAAGACTGGAGAGAAAAACTTGGGGCTGCCTTCGGGGCAGAGTTGGAGCAGCTTAAGAGTGAGAGCAGCGAGGCAGAGGCACCCGTTGCCGACACAGCCACATCGCTCAAGGAGCAGCAAGGCAACCAAATGGTGAATGTGATGCTGGATAAGCGCAATCGCAAGGGCAAAAAGGTGACTCTGGTTACCGACCTGCTGTGCGACGATGAGACGCTTAAAGACCTTGCGCGCGAACTCAAGGCGCACTGCGGCGTGGGCGGATCGGCACGCGGCGGCGAGATATTGATTCAAGGCGATTTCCGCGACAAAGTGCTTGCCCTGCTCAAATCGAAAGGTCTGAAAGCAAGAATTATATAATATAACAAGATAAAATAGTAATGAATAACACAAGCACACCATCGCTCAAGGTGATAAAGGCCTCGGCTGGCTCGGGCAAGACCTATCAGCTGACCTATGAATACATCAAGATACTATTGGGCAAGAAAAACAAGGAAACAGGACTTTACTACCTCGCCAATCGCGAGGAGTATCATCAGCACATCTTGGCGATAACCTTCACCAATAAGGCTACCGACGAGATGAAGCAGCGCATAGTGAAAGAATTGTGCCTGCTATCGCAAGGCAAGGGCGACTACCTGAAGCAGCTCGTTGCCGACCTGCATACCGATGAGGAAAAGCTAAAGCAAACTGCCGATGTGGCTCTGCAAGAGATCCTGTATAACTACACCACATTCAATGTCAGCACCATCGACTCTTTTTTCCAAACGGTGCTGCGTACGTTTGCCTTCGAACTCGATTTCGACTACGACTACGAGGTAGAACTCGACTCGAAATATTCCACCCGCATGGGCGTGAACATCTTCTTGATGGAGATGGGCAGCGGAGCTATGCGCAGTGGCTTGATACACAGCTGGCTGGTGGACTTTATGAAACAGAAGCTCAATGACCGACAGTCGTGGAATGTGTTCCAAACCGCCCAGCTGCGCTCGTTCGCCGAGAACATTACCAAAGAATTTTATCAGAACAAGAAAGACGAGATTGACGCCTATTTCGCTGATTTGACCGACGATGATTACCGAGAATCGCGCATCAACCGCTTCCGCAAAGCCGTTGCCAAGAAGTGCGGCGAAGCCGAAGCCTTTCGCAAGGAGTGCCTCAAGCGCTATCAAGATATTATGCGGCAGGCCAATATCGTGGAAGGTGGATTTGCCTTGAGTTCGAGACCTAAACTAGGCGACATAAGAAAATGGTGTGATGAGGGCAAAGCTATTTCTGAGGAATTTCTCGAGAAATCGCGAGAATGGGACTTAAAGAGCCTTGAAGGTTGGAGCACCGATAGATTATGGAAGAAGCAGGTGAAAGCGCATGAGCACGACGACCTGCTTACAGCAATGCAGCAACTCGTGGAGGATTCCTATAAACCGAGTCAAGAAAAGGCTATGGTCGGCGATGTGCAGAATAATCTTTATCGATTTGGCCTACTGGGTATTATAGGTATTAAAATGGAAGAATTTCTGCGCAATAATAAGACTATGTTGCTTAGCGACACCAATCAGCTGCTAAAAGACGTGGTGCGCAAGGGTAGTGTGCTATTTATGTATGAGCGCATGGGCACATGGATAGACCATTACCTTATCGACGAATTTCAGGATACCTCGATGATGCAGTATCAGAACCTGTCGCCGCTGCTCGAGGAGAGCGCCAGCTTCGGCGACGATAACCTGATTATAGGCGATGAGAAGCAGTGCATCTATCGATTCCGCAATTCCGACCCTACTTTGTTTCAAAGTCAGGTGGAGGAAGATTTTGCGCCGTGGGTGTATGTGGATCGCGAGAAAATAGTGAATTGGCGAAGTGCGCCGAGCGTAATTCGCTTCAATAATGTGCTCTTCGACAAGCTTGTGACCGCCCTCAAAGCCGAAGCAACCTATAGCAACCTCATTCAGACCGTCAATCCCAAAAAGACCGGAGACAGCGGCTATGTGCGAGTAAACTTTGTGACGCCAGTGCCCGGTGACCCCGACGACGATAGCGACCCCGACGACGCTACAAAGCAAAACAAGAAACCCTTTGACCGCACTGTGCTCGATATGTTGCCCGATTACATCTGCCAGTTGATGGATCGCGGCTACCGACTGGGCGACATGGCAATCTTGGTGAATACTAACTATGAAGGTGCCGATGTGGTAAGCCGCATCATGGAGTATAACGAGACCGCCGACCGCAAAATCGATGTGGTGTCGGGCGAATCGATGTTTCTCAACTCATCGCCAGCCGTGCGACTGGTGATAAGCAATCTGCGCTACTTCGACTCGGTGAACCTCACCGTGGGCCGCGACGAGCGAGTTCGCCGAAACTACGACCGCCAAGCCAAGGTGTGGCGCGTGCTGCGCGAATATGATATGCGCGAAAGCCTCATGGAGAGCGACGATCCCGAAGAACGAGGCAAACTGCTAAGCCAAATCTTTGCCGATGACCTCAGCCACGAGTTGGAACTCGATGACAAAGATTCTCAGGTGCGATTTAGCCGCGAATATCTCGACATCAGAAAAGAACTTGTGGAAACCATTGCCGACGATTTCAACCTTGCGGCAATCATAGAAAATATAGTGTGCAAAGTGGTGCCCGAAGCTGACCGCAAGGCCGAAAATGCCTTTTTGATGGCGTTCTTCGACTGCGTGTATGATTACATGTCGAAATATCCTGCCACGGTGCACTCATTCCTGAAGTGGTGGGACCAAAAGAAGGACATCCTGTCGGTGCCAGTGCCAAGTGGAAGCGACTCGGTGAAGATTATGACCATTCACAAGTCGAAAGGACTCGAATTTCCCGTGGTGATAGTGCCATTTGCCGATTGGAATATGTGCAAACTCGACGAACTTATATGGGTGGAACACAAGGACTTTGTGACCATACCTCAATTCTCCGATATCCCCGACGAAATAGTGCCGCCAATAGTGCCCATGAAGTCGTCGGTGGTGAAAACAATACCACAGCTGAGTGAACCATACGAGGCTAATGTTTCGCAAAGCCATATCGACAACCTGAACAAGACTTATGTGGCATTTACGCGCGCCGTTGACGAGCTGCACATCTTTGCTCCAGAGGGCGATGCCAAGGCCGACACCATCGACAGCCATCTGCGAAGCATTATGCCGCAGCTCGATGAGGCAAATGCTGCAGCTCTCGAGGAGAAATATGCCAGCTACGGCAGCCGCGTGGCTGTGAGCGCTACAGAAGGCTTCGACGGCGATATGAGGGTTTACAGCGTGGGCACGCCTGCCCATGTGGAGCGAAAAGTGGAAGTAAAGACCGAGAAACAATATGTGCCGCCCATCATAGCAGCTCTCGGCGACGAATTGCCCGAGATTTACACTTATGCCGACCCATTAAAAGTGTGTGTGCCCGAGGAGTATAGCGCGATTCAGGAAAAAGGCATCAAGATGCACAAGTTGTTCAGCATGCTCAAGCGTCGCAGCATGAAGAATCGCGTGCTGCGAGTGGGTTATCGCCGTGGTTTGATCTACGACAACTACGAGGAAGCCAAGGAAATAGTGGAGCGCGCCCTTGCCGACCCCAAGACCGGTGCATGGTTCGACGATCGCAACAAGGTGTGCAACGAGCGCACCATAGCGCTTATCGGCGACGATGGCAAACGCATATATCGCCGCCCCGACCGAATAATCCGCACTCCCGAAGGCAAAACGGTGCTTATCGACTATAAATTCGGACACAACGAGAGCAGCAAGGCTAAATATGTGAAGCAGGTGCAAGATTATGCCAAAGCCCTCGAACTCACCGGAATGAAGGTTGATGAAGGCTATGTGTGGTATCCCGAAACAAATGAAATAATAGAAGTGCAGCTGTGATGCACAGCTGCGGTGCAGTTACAAGTCACACCATGCACCCGATTGCGCAAAATCGGGGAAATGCGTCGATTGCAAGATAAATTCTGCAAAAGAGGGTAGTTCTCATTTTTTGTTGCTACCTTTGTTTCGTTAGACGCTTTGCTTGTTTTGTTAGTTTGGCAGCACAGAGACAGGCGAAATTTTTACAAGATTATTGTGCTGCGCAATTAAGGTACAAATTTTTTAAAGACATCATAATTATGAGCAGAAAGAAATACGAATACAGGGTGGAAAATATCAACTACGACAGGATGGAAATCTATGACTATATCTATGAGGTAGAACGAATTCTGAATAAACATGGCGAGAACGGTTGGGAACTTGATAAAATAGATAATTTCTGCAGCCGCACTCTGTTGATACTTAGGCGAGAAATTGGCTGAACACAGTCGGCACTATCGCTATTGATATGCAGCAAACCGGGACCGGGAAGAGATTTTTTTAATGCTTTCCGGCACAATACGGAGGGGGCAAGACTTCTTCCCCGTATTGCCTTTTTTGATATATCCCCAAAATTATTGGCGAATAACCGCTGATGCAAAGGGAATTATTCGTTTTTTATGACTATCTTTGCACTTTGAAACAAATATATATAAATTTAAATAGAAAGATGTCGATAGATAACATACTTATGCAATCCACAGCTGAGGCTGTGAAGGCGTTGTACGGCTTGGATTTTCCAGCCGAGAAAGTGACGCTACAAACCACAAAGAAAGAATTTGAAGGCAACCTCACCGTGGTGGTGTTCCCATTCCTTAAGGCATCGCGCAAGGGTCCGGAGGCTACTGGTCAAGAAATAGGCGAATATCTCGTGGCAAACTGCGAGGCAGTGCAGTCGTTCAATGTGATTAAGGGATTCCTCAACATCGTTATCAAGCCGTCGTTCTGGGCATCGGTGTTGGGCCACATCGCAGCCGACGCCAACTATGGATTTAAGCAAGAGACTCCCGAAAGCCAATTGGTGATGATAGAATATTCGTCGCCAAACACCAATAAACCACTCCACTTGGGCCACGTGCGCAACAATCTGCTCGGCTATAGCCTATCGGAGATTATGAAGGCTAACGGCTACAAGGTGGTTAAGACCAACATCGTTAACGACCGCGGCATACACATCTGCAAGTCGATGCTTGCATGGCAAAAGTGGGGCAACGGCATCACTCCCGAGCAGGCCGGCAAGAAGGGCGACCACTTGATAGGCGACTTCTATGTGCTCTTCGACAAGCACTACAAGGCTGAAGTGAAGGAAATCATGGAAAATGACCCAGAAGTGAAAGCTATAGAGTGCGAAGATGCCGATAAGACCAAGGAAGCCCGCAAGGCAGCTGCCGAAGCCAAGTCGCCACTGATGAAGGAAGCTCGCGAAATGCTCAAGAAGTGGGAAGCAGGCGACGAAGAAGTGCGCAGCGTATGGCGAATGATGAACGAATGGGTGTATGCCGGATTCGATGCCACCTACAAGCGTATGGGCGTGGATTTCGACAAAATCTACTATGAGAGCGACACCTACCTCGAAGGCAAGGAGAAAGTGCTCGAAGGACTCGAAAAAGGCATCATGTATCGCCGCGAGGACAACTCGGTGTGGGCTGACCTCACCGCCGACGGCCTCGACCATAAGTTGCTGCTCCGCAGCGACGGCACATCGGTGTATATGACACAAGATATAGGCACTGCCAAGCTTCGCTACCAAGATTATCCTATCGATAAGATGATATATGTGGTGGGCAATGAGCAGAACTACCACTTCCAGGTGCTATCGCTCCTGCTCGACAAACTCGGATTTAAGTGGGGCAAGGACTTAGTGCACTTCTCTTACGGTATGGTGGAACTCCCTGAAGGCAAGATGAAGAGCCGCGAAGGCACAGTGGTTGATGCCGATGACCTTATGGATGAAATGGTGAATTCGGCTCTCGACACCATTCTCGAACGCGAGGCTGAAAATGCAGCCAAGGGCAAGCCATCGGAGTTTACCAACGACGAAAAACAAGAGATAGCTCGCGTGGTGGGTCTCGGCGCCTTGAAATACTTCTTGCTAAAGGTGGATCCTCGCAAGAACATGATGTTCAACCCCAAAGAGTCGATTGACTTCAACGGCAACACAGGACCATTCATTCAATACACCTACGCACGCATCCAGTCGCTGCTCCGCAAGGCTAATCCAGCCGACCTCACAGCCGACTTCTCGGGCGTAGAACCAAATGAAAAGGAAGTGGCATTGATACAGCGCTTGAGCGACTTCCCAGCCATCATCTCGGAGGCTGGCGTCACCTACAGCCCTGCGTTGATAGCTAACTATGTGTATGAACTTGTGAAGGAATTTAATCAATACTACCACGGCTACACCATCCTCGGCGAAGACGACGCCAAGGTGCGTGCTTTCCGCCTTGCATTGTCGAATCAGGTGGCAACCATCGCTCGCCGCGGCATTGCATTGCTCGGTATCGAAGTTCCTTCGCGCATGTAATTAGTGTGATTTATTTAATTATTATATGACAATCAACAACTAAAAGACAAAGGAAAAATTATGGGAAATGGATTTGAAAACACTGCACAAGTGTCGCTAACCAATAGCGTGATGCGACGTGTGTATTTTAAGATGTTCCTGGCTATGATAGTCACAGCCGTAACATCGATGTTCGTGGCAGGAAATGAAGCCATATTGACAATGATTTTCAGCAACCGCATGGCTCCAATAGTGCTCCTGGTGCTTCAGGTGGGCGTGGTGCTTGTGCTATCGGGTCGCATACACAAGTTAAGCACCCCAATGGCATCGCTGCTATTCTATCTCTATAGCGTGCTCACAGGTGTGGTATTCTCTGTGATTCTGCTCGTATATACAGCATCGTCGATTGCCTATACATTCTTCATCACAGCAGGCGTGTTTGCCGCAATGAGCGTTTACGGCTATTTCACAAGCAACGATTTGAGCCGCATGGGTTCAATCCTGTTTATGGCGCTAATCGGCTTGATAGTGTGCTCGTTGGTGAATGTTTTCGTTAATAGTTCTACAATGGACTGGATAATCAGCTTCGCCGGTGTGCTGATATTTATAGGCCTCACCGCTTGGGATACACAGAAAATCAAGCAGATGACGCAATATGCCGACCAGTCGATGGCGGGAAAAATAGCCACTTTAGGCGCATTGAATCTCTATCTCGACTTCGTCAACCTATTCCTCTATCTGCTACGCTTCTTCGGCGACAGCCGCGACTAACAGAATAAAGAATCACCCAAATATCAGGGCAGAAAGCATCGAAACTTGCTTTCTGCCCTTTGTGTTATTTGTGACAAAAAAATAGCATAGTCCGGAGTTGGGCTATGCTATTGGTTGGGATATTTTGATGATGAATTAGTCGAAGATGTGGCGGAGGCGGTCGAAGAGTCGTTTTTTGGTCGATTCAGATGGTTTGATGTTCTCTGAATTTCGGAGTGACTCTATGGCTCGGCGTTCGTCACTGTTGAGGTGCTCGGGCACATAGACCATGATGTTGATAAGCAGGTCGCCGTTGCCGTATCCGTTAGGGTTAGGAAGTCCCTTGTTGCGCAAGCGTAGCACCTTGCCGGGTTGTGTGCCCGGTTCGATTGTTAGGCGTGCGCGGCCATCTACGGTAGGCACTTCAACTTTGCCGCCAAACACAGCGGTAGGGAAGTCGAGCATGAGGTTGTAGATTAGGTCTTCGCCGTCGCGCTGAAGTTCGGTGTTCGGTTCTTCCTCAATCTGGATAATAAGGTCGCCTGGGATTCCTCCGCCTTGAGCGTCGTTGCCGTAGCCTTGCATACGTAGCAACATGCCATCTGCCACACCGGCAGGGATGTTCACGCTCACCACTTGCTCCTTGCGTTCGAGGCCTACGCCGCCGCACGAAGGGCATTTTTCGCGAATAATCTTACCTTCGCCCTTGCAGTTAGGGCAAACCGACTGTGTCTGCATCTTTCCGAAGAAACTGTCCTGCACTTTGGTGATATAACCCGAGCCGTTGCAGTGCGAGCAAGTGGTAAATTCGGTGCCGTTCTTGGCTCCTGAGCCGTTACAGTCGGGGCAAGCCACCATGCGAGGAATTTTAAGTTTCTTTTCCACGCCGTGTGCCACCTCTTTGAGGTTTAATTTTACCCGAATGCGCAAGTCGGTGCCTCGCTTGGTGGCAGTGCGCTGACGTCCGCCGCCAAAGCCTCCTCCGAAGCCTGCGAAACCGCCAAATCCGCCGAAAATGTCGCCGAAGTTGCGGAAAATATCGTTGATGTCGCTAAATCCGCCGAAGCCGCCAGCGCCGTTTCCGTCAACGCCTGCATGGCCGAACTGGTCGTAGCGGGCGCGCTTGTCCTTATCGCTAAGCACGCTGTAAGCCTCAGCCGCTTCCTTGAACTTCTCTTCAGCCTCTTTTTTCTCGGCATCCGATTTGTCGGACTGACGGTCGGGATGATATTTCATAGCCACCTTGCGGTAGGCTTTTTTCAATTCTTCGTCGGTAGCGCTTTTGCTCACGCCAAGCACTTCGTAATAGTCTTTCTTTTCTGCCATAATTGCTATATTCCGCTAAATATGTGTTATTGTCCTACCACCACTTTGGCATGGCGTAGCACTTTGTCGTTGATGGTGTAGCCGGTGAGCACGGTGTCGATAACCTTGCCCTTCATCTCCTCCGATGGTGCTGGGAATGTGGTTACGGCTTCGTGCAATTCGGTGTCGAAGTCATTGCCAGTCGATTCGATGGCTTTCACCTGATTATGTTCGAGATATTTAATTAACTTGTTGTAAATCAATGTAACGCCTTGCTTGATGGCGTCGATGTCGTCGGCTTGTTCGTTTGCCTTGATGGCGCGTTCGAAGTCGTCGATAATAGGCAGCAGTTCGCCGAGCACTTTCTCGCCAGCATTGCGAATGATGTCGGCTTTCTCGCGCACTGTGCGCTTGCGGAAGTTGTCGAATTCAGCCATTAGGAATAGGTATTCCTTGTTGGATTTTTCGAGGTCTTCGGTAAGTTTGTTTATTTTGGCGTCAGGAGTGTCTTCGGCTGGAGCTTCGGCTTCTTGGGCCTGCTCTTCGCTTTCGTTAGCCTCAGCTTGTGCTTCTGCCTGTGTTTCAGCAGTTTGCTCGGCGGATTCCTGATTGTTCAATTCTTCGTTATTGATGTTTTCTGTTTGCTTTTTTGACATAATTATTTTTAATTTGCAGTTTTGTTACCATAAACTACTGCAAATACTCTGCCAAAGTGCTGTGTCGCGGAATAATTTTTTGCTGGTTTGGTAGATAGGCTATTTATTCATTCTGCGTGAGACTGCGGGTGCCTATCATCTCCGAAGCTGATTGGCGGGTGGTTCGTGGCACACCACACCGGTCGCTGCGCTCCCTTAGTGTGGTGCTAACCATAAATCAGCCTCGCCGAGGCTGTGCTGCTGCGTTGGATAACACTATCAGCTAAATCTGTTGGATCTGTGAGTGATATTGTGACCGCGGCTTGGAGCTTCTGAAGGAAGCAAGGTCGAAGCTTGGCTTCGACTTATAGCCGTGGGTGAGCGTTAGCGTAACCCACGGAAATTGACACCTGCGAAAAAGCTTCTGGAGGAAGCGAAATCACTTGATTAGCAGGCGTTTTCGCATCTTTCAGATGCCTCTTGCGGGGTGGCAAGAGGTCCAGGGGTTACGCTTCGCTCACCCCTGGCTATAAGCCTCAGCTTCGCCTCGGCCTTCGTTCCTTCAGAACGTGTTTTTTAGCCGAGGCTGTGCTGCTGCGTTGGATAACACTGTCAGCTAAATCTGTTGGATCTGTGTGAGATATTGTGGCCGCGGCTTGGAGCTTCTGGAGGAAGCAAGGTCGAAGCTTGGCTTCGACTTATAGCCGTGGGTAAGCGTTAGCGTAACCCACGGAAATTGACACCTGCGAAAAAGCTTCTGGAGGAAGC
>CALZAF010000032.1 GCA_945612775.1 uncultured bacterium
GCGAAGTCGTCAGGGTTAAGGTTCTTAAGTTCGTTACCGTAGTTGGCATTACCGCTTGCCCAGTCAGCATCGTTATCTACAACACCGTTGTCAAGGATTACACCGTCAACTACGTAGATTGGTTGGTTGTTCTTACCGAGAGTAGAAGCACCACGGATAAGGATCTTAGATGCACCGAACATACCACCGTCGGAACTGCTGATATCAACACCGGCTACCTTACCTTGAAGGGCTTGCACTGGGTTGATAAGGTTAGCGTTAAGGTCTTCGCCCTTCAACTCTGTCATTGAGTAACCGAGCGCCTTAGTTGCACGCTTCATACCAAGTGCTGTTACTACGACTTCTTCGAGAATGTTGTCGCCAGGAACAAGCACGATGTCTAATTTACCACCATTCCATACAATTTCCTGTGACTTGTAGCCAACGTACGAAACTTGAATTGTGGAACCGGGTGCTACGCCAGAGAGTGTAAATGCACCGTCAAAGTCGGTAGATGTACCCTTTTGAGTGCCTTTTACCAAAATAGATGCACCGATGATAACATCTTCAGCATCTCTTACAACTCCAGATAAAACACCATTTTGGTCAGCTGCCTGAGGTGCAGGAGCTGATCCTTCTGTTGCATTTGCTACGGCTGGCATTGAAATAGCCATGGCAAGCAACACCGAAAATAGTTTGAAATGTTTAACCATAGAATTTTACTTAAGTTATAAAAAATAGTTAGTCGTATCTCTTCTTTTCAAGTTTAGTTTAGTTTAGTTTTAAGCCAAAAGCATCGCGACGATAAATGCTGTTCTTCGCCACGTGCGACAAAATATTCGCTTATTTTGTCATTGCTCGTTGCAAATTTAAGAATTGTTCACAATAGTACAAAATTTTTTTACAAAAAAAATATTCATATCTTCATTACTTTATGTAAACACTACAATTACTTATTGTCAAAGTCTTATACTCTCTCACTATCGATTTTCGGCCTCATGAACATCTGTTTCCCTGCATCGGGCTATAATTACTGTTATATACGGCTTAAGCAAGACTGCTAAATTTTGACTTTACACCAATTTCGATTAATTTTGCACCCAAAATCACATATATAAAGTCAATTATCATCATGAAACTAAGCGAAAACCGCTATGTAGCGATGCTTCAGCGCAGCCTGAGCTCGCTCAATGCTTTCGAAATTAGCCTGTTAGCCGCCATTATGATTCTGTCAATAGTGTCGTTTGTACTAAAAGGCGAATTCGAATTCAACAATTTCCTTGCCGCCCTTTCTGCCATCCTCGGCGTGTTCTGCGTGGTGCTTGGCGCCAAGGGATCGATGGCAAACTGGATTTTCGGCATCTTCGAGGGAATTATCTACACCTATATATGCTTTGCCGGGCACATCTACGGCGATGCATTGCAACGCTTGTTCTACACGTTGCCTATGCAGTTCATAGGTTGGCATCTGTGGTCGAAGCGTGAGCGCAACGACGGTTCTACTCAGATAGTTACGCGCTACATGAGCTGGGGCGTTCGTTTCATCTACCTCGTTGTTACCACTGCCATGACAGTGGCATTCGGACTCTTCCTGAAGTTCTGCGGACCGCACCTCACCGACTTCTTCCACTATATGAACTTCCACGTGCAGCCCGACTATGCCAACGAATATCAGCTATGGCTCGACGCTGCATCCACGGTGCTCGCCATCGTCACCACTTGGATTTCGGCTAAAGCCTATGTGGAACAGTGGTATTTGTGGCTGGTAATCAACGTATTGTCGATATCGATATGGATTATGAGCGACACTGCATTCTCGTTTATGATAGTAAGCAAATATTGCATCTATTCTATCAACTGCATCTACGGCATCTGGATGTGGAATCGCCTGTCGAAGCAGTAATCCTAAGCGAAGCAATAGATATTGTATTATATAACAAATGAGCGCGATCTTGTGGTCGCGCTCATTTTTATATTGAATTTGTAATAATTACGTCATTTGGCGTCGATTTGGGCAAGGGCGTAGGTATAAGCGCCGAGGCTGATAGCCTTGCTTGCGCCGAGCTTCGATATCATCAGCGCGGTGCGCTTTTCCTTGTCGTAAACAATCTCGTCGCCGAACACTGGCACCTTGATGGTCACCGATGCGTCCTTCACAAATTCGTTGATGTTGCTCATATCGGTTAGGTCATAGACCTTAATCTGCATGCGTGGGAATGTCTCGCCCGAGAATCGGCCTATGGTGCCGTTGAATTCCTTAATCATAGCAGGCACAAAGTGCTTGGCTGCACCGGTCAAGCCGCCACCCATCACCATCACTGCATCGGCTATGGTCACTGCCTGCGCCATGGTGTTGGCTGCCACCTCGCCGAGCTTGGCAAATGTAGCCTTGGCTGCATCCATGTCGCCTTCGCGAGTGCCGTCGGCTATCTCGCAGATGTCCTTAGGGGTGAGATCGTCGCTATTCAAGCCCGAATACTCGGCATACATGCGCTTGATGCCGCGCACGCCCACTGCTTCCTCGCAGATGCACTGCGGAGCGTCCTTGTGGCGGAAGCACCATACGTCGCCGCCGCAACCGTTGTCGCCCGAGAGTAATTTGCCGTCGATAACCACGCCGCCGCCAAATCCGGTGCCGAAGGTCACGCCGAGCAAGTTCTTATACTGCTTGGTGCCGCCTGCTGCCTTGATGGCTGCATTAATCTCTGGCAATGCGCCGGCAAGGGCTTCACCGTAGGCAAAGAGGTCGCCGTCGTTGTTGATATACACTGGTATTTCGAAGTGACGCTGTAGATATGGGCCAAGAGCCACGCCGCCGCGGAACGCCGAGAAGTTTGGCAGGTCGCCTATGATGCCGTTCTTATAGTCGGCAGGGCCAGGGAATGCGAAACTGATAGCCACAGGAGGCTCTGGCAACACTTTCTTTACTTGTTCGAAACCAGCCACAATGGTAAGCAAGCAGCCCTCAATGTTGTCTGACACGGCAGGAATGCTTATCGGTTCTACTATCTGCTGAAGACCTTGAATAGCCGAGAACACAAAGTTTGTGCCGCCGGCGTCGAGAACCATCACTATTCGTTTGTCATTTTCGTACATCGTTGAAATGGTATTTGTTAATTTAGTATTTAGTTGTTGTTTCTCTATCGTTTTGTGCGTGGGCATTGGGGTTATGCTCTGCCCCCGATGCCGCTATGCCTGCATTTTTGGTTATCTGATTACAAATATAGCAAGTTATCTTGACTTTTCAGCCCATTTGCGGGCAAATTAACGTCGGCGAGGGGCACTTTTGCCCTCTTTCTTGCCCGAAAATCGCCCGAATGCATAACTGAGTACTTCGCGCTGAAGCGAACTGCGGAATATGGCATTAAGCGCCAGATAGATGCCGCCGCCCACAGCTATCTGCGCCAAAAGCAGCAGCAAGTCGCTCTTTATCCACAGCCCCAACGCCGAAGCCGGGAATAGCGACAGCACTGCCACGAGGGCAAATATCATTATCTCGTTGATTAGCAGAGCCCAATGGTAACCGGTGACCTTATAAACAAGCACGGCGTTATACACATAGCACACCACGCCAGCCACCAGCTGCCCCACCACGAGCCACTTGATGCCGTAAGGCACCGTTATGGCTATGGCTATGGCTATTATAATGCATTTCACCACCTCACTGTGCACCAACTGCTTAGCATTGCCCACGGCGAGGATATAGGTGTAGTAAACCGACGACATGATGGTGAACACTCCACGCACGGCGAGAAGCTGGAACAGCAAGATTGCAGCATCCCACTTGTGCCCGAAGAGCACATGGAATATGGCTGGCGCTGTGGCAAACAGCAGCCCCATGCTGGGTAGCGCCATGTAGGCTGCCAGTCGATTGGTCTTCGACATCATGCGATAGAATCGCTCACGATCGTCCTGCACACCGCTCAGCACGGGCAGGAAGGTGGTGTTGAGTATCGACGACAGCGACGCTACGCCCATCTTGCTCCACTTGTCGGCTTGGGTGTAGCAGCCGAGCTGCGAGAGGTTGTAGAACGCACCTATAATAAATGAGTAGATATTCTGAAAAGCTATGTTGAGCAGGTTGCTGGTCATCACGCCGGCGCCCACCTTGAATATCGAGCGCAGCGATGCGGTGCTAAATTCCCACATCGGCCGCCACTTGGTGGTAATCCACAGCCATATGCTCTTAACGGTGGCAAGCGATATCGACTGCCACACCATAGCCCACGCGCCATATCCTGCCACGGCGAGCCAAATGCCCACCACGCCGCTCACCACAAGTCCTGCCACATTGCTCATCGCCACCATTTTCACATTCATCTGCTTGATGAGTCGATTGGTCTGCACCAATGCAGTGGCATTGATGATAAACGACAGGAACATCACGCGGCTCATAGGCACCAAGCGTCCATCGGCATGGAAAATCTGGTCGATGAGCGGTGCTGCAAACCACAAAACCACATAGATAGCCACACTCATGCCCAGATTGAACCAGAACACGGTGCTATAGTCGGTGACGGTAGGGTCCTTGCGCTGAACGAGGGCGTTAGAGAATCCGCTATCCACAAAAAGCGTGGCAAACGCCTGAAACACCAATATCGCACCCACAAGTCCGAAATCTTCCTGCGAGAGAATATTGGCAAGCACTATACCCGTAACGGCATATAGCACCTGCTGCGAGAGTTTGTCGAAGGTGTTCCACTTGAGCGTGCGCGCCATTTTGAGTTTTAGCGACGGAGCCTCCGACACTGGCTTTTGGGGTGATTTTTTTGACATTTTTCTAAAAAATACGCTTCGGGTGCGAAAAAAACTTCATTTCATCCGAACAAAATGCCTTTCGGCGTTGTTTTAACCACAGAATAGCTTATAAATCTTATTGCAATTCTGTTAAGTTTCAATATCTCTCTAAATCCAAGTGAGTGGCGTGGTATCGTTAAAGGGCTGTGACAGCCGATTTGGCCCGCCCTCACTTTTCTTTTCGGCCTGAATCCACCGACAATTCCTCCCTACTTGCGCTTTAGCGTCACAAAACTGTAGTCGTAGCGATTTTTCTCGTCGGCTTGGTGGTCTTCGCGATCTATTTCGGTCCACTCTTCGGGGTTGATGGCGGGGAAATAGGCATCGGCATCGTCGAAATGGGCGTGGATGGCGGTCAGATAGAGTTTATCCACCTGAGCGATGGTCGAGGCATAGAGTTGCGCGCCGCCAAGGATGAAACATTCGCCTGGCATCGACGCCTCGGCTACGGCTTGCTCTATGCTCGTGCACACCTTAGCGCCCTCGGCGCGATAATCGGCATTTCGGCTCACCACTATGTTTTCGCGCCCGGGCAGAGCGCCTTTGGGCAGCGACTCAAAGGTGCGGCGGCCCATAATTATGGTGTGACCCATGGTTATACTCTTAAAATGCTTCAAATCGGCGGGCAGGTGGCATAGTAGCCCATTATCCTTGCCTATCGCCCCATCGTCGGCTATCACCACGATTGCTGAAAGTGCCATATTATCGGTTTTTTAGGTGGAAACTATTGATTATATGCGAGTTAATACGCTATTACACTGCCACTACGCCTTTAATTGCAGGGTATGGGTCGTAGCCTTCGAGGGTGAAATCTTCGTATTTGAAGTCGAAGATGCTCTTCACCTCGGGGTTAATCACCATCTTGGGCAATGGGCGCGGAGTGCGTGTGAGCTGCTCATGCACCTGGTCGAAGTGGTTGGTGTAGATGTGGGCATCGCCAAGGGTGTGGATATATTCGCCCGGTTCGAGCCCTGTGACCTGCGCCACCATCATGAGCAGAAGGGCATACGAAGCGATGTTGAACGGCACGCCGAGAAATATGTCGCCGCTGCGCTGATAGAGCTGAAGGCTGAGTTTGCCGTCGGCCACATAGAATTGGAAGAAGGAGTGGCAAGGAGGCAGCGCCATGTCGGGCACCTCAGCCACATTCCACGCGCTCACTATTATGCGTCGGCTGTCGGGGGTGTTCTTGATTTGATCTATGGCTTGGGCTATCTGGTCGATATGGCCTCCCTTATAGTCGGGCCACGAGCGCCATTGATAGCCGTAGATATGGCCTAAGTCGCCATTCTCATCAGCCCACTCGTTCCAGATGCGCACACCGTTCTCTTGCAGATAGCGCACATTGGTGTCGCCCTTGAGAAACCAAAGGAGTTCGTAGATTATCGACTTCAGATGCACCTTCTTGGTGGTGAGCAGAGGAAATCCGTCGGCAAGATTAAAGCGCATCTGGTAGCCAAACACGCTCTTTGTACCCGTGCCCGTGCGGTCGCTCTTCTCCACTCCGTTCTCGAGCACATGCTTTATCAAATCGAGATATTGTTTCATCGCTTGTTTTTGTTAGTTATAACTGCAAATTTAGCAAAATATTCTATCATTTTGCCGATTTTTACTAACTTTGCTAAAAATGAACTTATTATGAAGATTTGGGTAAATATCAACGGAATTCAGAGCGGTCCCATGAGTCGCGAGGCGCTCGCCGAAATGGTTACCGACCCCTCGGTAACGTATGTGTGGCATCAAGGCATGCCTAACTGGCAACGAATCGACCTCGTGCCGGAGTTTGCCGACATCGTAGCAGCCTCTAAAACTGCCTCAGAGCCTCAACCTCAAGCCGAGGATGAGAATCTTGCCGTAGCCGTAGGCGAAGAAGCCGCGGAATCAGCCGAGGCCGAAATCGTTGTGCCTCAAGCCGATAGCGATGACCTGGCGCAAGACGATCCTGCCGAGAATCCCGAGCCCAAGGAAGCGCAACCTCAAATTCCGCCCATCCCTGTCCAAGTCCCACCTATTCCGCACTACTACGCACCACAGCAGCAGTATCAGCCTCAATATCAGCCTTCTGCACCTGCTCCTGAGCCTCAAGGCGAGATTCCATCTACCTATTTGGCGATGTCGATTATCTTTACCATACTCTGCTGCAACGCCATAGGCATTCTCGCTATAGTGTTCAGCGCGCTCACATCGCAGAACATCAAGAGCGGCAATCTCGAAGCAGCTCGCCGATATAGCGAATACGCCGCCTTAACCATCATGATTACCATAGCGGCAGGTTTGGTATTATTCCCTCTGCAAATGTTACTATTCTCGCTATGACGTCACGCCAAATTGCGATATTGGCTCTTATGGCGGTGGGATTGTTGTGCGCAGCTGGCATCTATTATTTCTACGACCCCTCACTCGACAATTTCTTCCCGCGATGCCCTTTTCTCACCGTCACGCATCTGCGGTGCCCGGGCTGCGGCTCTCAACGCGCCATCCATGCCATTCTGCACGGCGATTTAGCCACCGCTTGGCATTTCAATGCCATGATGATAATCTCCATTCCCCTATTGGCAATCTACACATTCGCCGAATTTACGCGAAAGCGGTTCGTGCGACTCTACCAGGCACTCAATTCGCCCAGCGTAATATGGACCATCTTCGCCGCAGTGATGCTATGGTGGGTGGGCCGCAACATCTTCGGCTGGTGATTTCAGCACCGTAGCCTCATCATTTACACATTATTATATATAGCACCTTCGCCGAGCTACACATTATATTATAGATAGCGCGGCAACTTGCTCTACACATTATTATATATAGCCATCTCCAACAATGGCATTTAACGTGAAAAATGGCGACACTCTCACGAGCATCGCCATACCACGTTTTTTACATATTCTTAGTAAATCACTTAATAAGGATTTTTGTTGATTTCATATTCTGAGCCTTCACTACATATACGCCGCTTGTCAAACCAGTTGCGTCGATTTCGGTAGTTGAGCCATCGCCTTCTGCTTCAGCCACTTTCTGACCGTTTGCGCTGTAGATTGCTATTGCGCCTTCCACGCCGTTCACTGTGATGATGCCGTCGGCTACTGTCACTTCAACTTCTGCCATTTCCACGCCCTCGATGCCTGTGAAGATTGCACCTGCCGAGATTACTGGACTGTACACTTGCGAGTTCTTAAGCTCATCTTCGGTAGTGTTCATTGTTACGTAGAAGTCGTAACTCTTAACCTCTGAGGTAGAGAGAGCACCAGTCTTGCCTGCTTCGCGATTGTAGATGTCGGTAATTTCCACTTCCATTGTTTGAAGGTCGGATGCTTCCACTTCCTGTACCATTTCATAGGTTGTTTCTTCGCCAACGATACGGCGGTAGATTTGGAATGTCTTAGCTTGAGTGTCGCTGTAAGTATCCTTTACCGACCATTGGATCTTGGTGCTTACATACACTTGGCGTGCTCCAGGAACATAAGCTGCAACTATCGAACCAGTGGTGTTTACTGCCAATTCGCTTTGAACGCCGCTGTAAGGAGTTGACGAAATTTCGCTACCGTAGGTGTTGTTTGCATCGTCGTAGTGTGCTACCGAGTAGCTCCAGTCGATCATGTCACCATTGCCCGATTCGCCTACTGCGATTGGCTCTGACTTCACGATATCTACGTAAACCAATTGGCCATTTTCGTTCAAGCTGATTTCTTCGCTTCTGCCGCGGAGCGAGAATGTACCGTTGCCGTTGTCAACCAAGTCAGCCACTTGCTTGCCGTCGCGATAGATGTAGTAACCGGTGCCGATGCCTGTTCCTGCTGGAGTGAATACCACTTCGTTGTGGAATGTTTCTTCTACATCTTGCTTGTTTTCGTCAGGTGTACCCGAACGGTGTGCTATTACGGCTGCAATGTTTACCTTTGAATTGGCGATAGTTGCCTTGTTTGAATAGTAGTATTCGATTGCGTCTTCGGCAGGAACCTTGAGAACCAACTGATAGGTTGCGTCCTTCTTTTCGCCAGCCATAGTGGTAAATTCTTCGCTGAAAGTGCCGTCTTCATTGTTGGCAATCTTTGCCACCAATGCTGAGAGCGAAATGCTTGCATCGTCAACGGTTACGGTTTTCACTGCCACGCCATCTGCATTGTCGTCGTCAACGCGTACCAACGAGAGTTCTGCGCCTGCTGCCAATACTACTGCATCGTGAGCTGCTGTCTCTTGAGCCAAGAGGGTGTTATTGAAGGTGTTAGCACCTTGATTATTGTTAGCAATTGGGTCGTATTTCGACTTGCTACCCGATTGGAGAGTCAATGAGAATGGTGCTGTGCCTGGGATGTTTACTGTTACTACATTCGACACGGTTTCTGCCATCTTGGCGTCTGAATCGTCGTTCTTCTTTACCTGTGAACGTACGCGGTAATATACTGTGTAACCGATAACCTTAGTGGTTTCGTCGAAATCCTTGAGTTCGCTGTCGACAAACTTCTTGTCTGCTGCGTTGCGAACGCTGTTGCCCTTTACTTCCTTAATGCTTTCTGGCGATACTTCTTCCCAATTGGTCTTGTCGTATGAGCGTTCGAGAACGTAATACTCCTTCATTGTGTCGTATTCAGTCTTAATCTGAACTTCGTTATTGGCATACTTGTCAAATACTGTGCTCCAGTTGAGCGCTACATCGTAGTTGCAAGCATAGCCAGTTTTGCCATTGCTCTGCAGAGCAGCCTGAGCCATTGTCACGTTGTAGAAGAATACGTAAGGCACTTCCTTTGCTGCTTCTGTAGTCACCTTCTTGTAGGTCTGTACTTTAGAGTATTCACCGCTCGATGGCTTGGTAGTGTAATATTTTTCGTCCTCATATTTATCGTTAAATGAACGGTATTTACCATCTTTCAGATAATATAGATCTTCAGTTATATCATCTACATTTAATGCATCCTTTGGGGCATTTTCCTTAAACACATAATATATGTCACCCTTAACGTAGGTTTTGGTAGATGTTGCAGAGGTGTTGATTGTGGTTGGAACATACAAGAAAGCAGTGAAGTTGTGAAGAGGAGCTTCGTCATCTTCCTTGTCGTTCAAAGTGATATAGTGGTTGGTCTCGAGCGATGTGTCGCAGTCGTGTGGTGCTGGGAATGGTTCACCATCCTTTAGCTCGTTCCACTTTGCTGTCAAATCTGAATAGCCAATGTTGCTCGCCTTGCTTTCATCTACGTAGCTATATTCGTTGTAGTAAGCAAATGCCATGTTTTTTGACCACGAATCAGACTTCCTATTCTGTTTGCGAACGATAAAGAAGAACTTATTAGCGTTCTTAGCTTCGTAGGTATAGAATGTACCGGAATTGGTGGTCTGCTTGCCGTCTTCTTGAACCTTATCGATAAGGGTCACGCCTTTATTTATTTGATCGTACACTGAGTATGAGCCACCTACTGCACCCACCCAATGGTTGTTGATTCCAACGAAATACACATCGCCTACGCTGTTGTTTGGCTCTGTTGTGATGCTGTAGCTTGCGCCTGAACCTGTAGCTCCACAGATGTCCTTCAACCATGAGCTTAGAAGTTCGGTCTTACCTGATTCAACGAGAGTCTTACCGCCGGTACGTAGCGAACCAGCTGTTACGTTTGCACTAAATAATACTAATGCAGCTAACAATGTTAAAAATGACTTTTTCATAACGCAATCCTTATTTCTAATTTACTAATTATTTTGATTTACTAATTCTTTGCACGAGTCAGAACCGTTCTTATCAAGTTACCAACAATTTTATTTCTTTCAGTTCCTTATCGTGATCGTCACGCCTTATCAAGTTCCTTTTGCGTTTCCGATGTTGCAAAGTTATATGCCCCTTATCCCCTTTTGCTAATATTTTTTGCCCTTTAAGAATCGATTTACCAAAATTAACACGCCATTTAACATTTAAAAGTCGAAGAAAAATTTTATTTCGTTGAATAACTGATATTTACATTTTCATACTTTTATTCCCCAAAATAAACCTTGAAAATATTTAAACAAAATGCGCCATTAAATGTAAAAAAGCGTCGCAAAACGCTGTGTTTTGCGACGCCAAATGCGAAAATCACGTCAACTTTCGCCATATCTTTATCAGCTGATTATCAGCACCGTTAGCATTACTCTGCCGGCACGGCTTTGAGTGTGCCAATCTGCTTGACAGTTACCTTGCCCGGCTTGCCCTTATACATGAGTTTGCCAGTGCCCGAACCACGCAGATAGAGTTCACCACCATCGATTGTGCAGAGCACTTGGCCGGTGCCCACTATGCGGCACGACACGTCTTTGGCAGTGAGCGCGTAGGCATCTATCTCGCCCTTGCCCACATTGCTGGCATCGAGCTTATCACACACTCCGCCAAGCACGATTGTGCCTTTTCCGGTGTTGATCGAAGCACCCAATATACCTGCATTTAGGTCGGCTGACTCAATCTTTCCATTACCCGAGATTTTGAGTTTTATTTCATTGATTCTCTTCGATTTAGTAATCACAGTCACCGTGCTGTCGCTGGCATTCTCCACGCTCTCGAGTTCGCCAACATACACCTTGATTCGTGGCAGCAGCACCGGGTTCGAACTGTTGTCCGACTGCAAGGTGAGTCTGCCTTTAGTATTGTTTTCAAATATCAAGCGGTCCACGGCTTGGTCGTCGGCGTAGAATAGCACCACGCCTGCCGAGTCGGCATCACACACCACCTCTACATTGAGCGCATTGAGCACTCTCACGTGACGCACATCGCCAAATCTCTTCTCATAGCGATGCACCTCTGCCATGCATGATAATATCACGCCGAGCATCATCATTAACATTAGATTTCGTTTCATTTTTCAATCAGTCTAAATTCGGTTAATTTCCCTTTTTGTTTATTTTTCTTATTTAGTCAGTATATCGTGTTCGATATGATTCAGTATTTCATTCAGTTCGGCAAAAGTGTTTGCCTGGAGCATTGCCACTCGAGTGTCGCGGAAGTTGGGTATGCCCTTAAAGAGCGGCGTAGCAGCCAGGTGGCGACGAATGTGCAATATGCCTCGATATTCATCGATTCGGTCGATGCTTTCATCGATTTGGCGGCGCAGCAGACTCATCTTGTAGTGCGAGTCGAGCCCTTCTATCGGGCTTCCATGCTCCAGAAAATGCTTCATCTCGCGGAATATCCATGGGCAACCTATAGATGCGCGCCCCACCATTATGCCGTCAACGCCATAGCGATCGTAGTATTCCGCCAATTTTTGCGGTGTGGTGATGTCGCCGTTGCCGATTATGGGGATGTGCATGCGAGGATTGTTCTTCACCTCGCCTATCAGAGTCCAGTCGGCTTCGCCGGTGTACATCTGCGATCGGGTGCGTCCGTGAATGGTGAGCGCCTGTATGCCACAATCTTGCAACTGTTCGGCAAGCGTTGTGATTATCAGATTGTTACAATCCCATCCGAGGCGAGTTTTCACCGTAACCGGTATCTTCACCGCATTCACCACAGCACGCGTAATGTCGAGCAGGAGCGGAATATTGCGAAGCATGCCCGAGCCGGCGCCTTTGTTAGCCACCTTTTTCACCGGACACCCAAAATTGATGTCGAGAATGTCGGGACCTGCCGCTTCGGCTATCTTCGCAGCCTCCACCATCGAATCCACATCCCTGCCGTAGATTTGAATCGCTGCCGGGCGCTCGCCTGGCTGAATATGGAGCTTGCGCGTGGTGCTATTGATGTTTCTTATCAGCGCATCGGCAGAAACGAACTCGGTATATACCATATCGGCACCCTGTTCGCGACAAATCAGTCGGAACGATGGGTCGGTAACGTCCTCCATCGGAGCAAGCATCACCGGACGAGTGCCTAAATCTATGTTTCCTATCTTCATTTTATGCTGGTGTTCAAATAAGCGTACAAAATTATCAAATTTTTGCCAATGTATGTGTTATAGTGTACAAAATAGAACAGCATCAGAGAAGTTTTGACCATTAAAAAATGCAAAAGCACCAGCCGATAGCTCCTGCAGGACTATTACACCGATTCGAGCAGAGTGATGCTGCCCAAAATTGCCACGGCTTCCTCCACCGTGGGCACGTTGGAGATGAGCATTGAGTGCTTGCCGCGAACTTCGCGAAGTTTGCACCGCAATGGGTTGGCTTGCAAATAATTGAGTATCCTGCCAAATGCAGCCGACTGGTAGTAGGCGCGATTTTCCTCGCCCACGAAGTAGATGTACATCTGATGCTGCTTGAGCACCACTTTTTCGATGCCGAGCGACCGCGCTATGCGGCGCAGCGACACTATCCTTATCAGTTCGGCCGCCTCGTGCGGTATGCGTCCGAAGCGGTCCTCGAGGCGTTTGCGGAATTCGAGAACATCTATTTCGCGCTGCATATTGTCGAGTTCTTGATATAGGCTGATGCGCTCGCCTTCCTGCGGCACATACGATGCCGGGAACATCAGCTCCATGTCGCTCTCTATCACGCAATCGGCGGCAAATGCCTGTTCGGCGCCGTCGGTGAGCTGTTCCTTGCGGTCGGCAAAGGTGTCGGCAAACTCCTCGGTAGAGAGTTCGAACACGGCTTCGCGCAGGATTTTCTGATAGGTCTCATAACCGAGGTCGGCTATGAAGCCGCTCTGCTCTGCTCCGAGCAGATTGCCTGCACCGCGTATGTCGAGGTCTTGCATGGCTATGTGAATGCCGCTGCCGAGGTCCGAAAAACTCTCGATGGCTTGCAATCGGCGGCGCGACACTGGCGTCAATGGGTTGCCTGGCGGCACAAGCAGATAGCAGAATGCCTTGCGCGAACTGCGGCCTACGCGGCCTCGCAGCTGGTGCAGGGCGCTCAAACCGAAGCATTGGGCATTATTGATGATTATGGTGTTGACATTCGGCATGTCGATACCGTTCTCGATGATTGTAGTAGCTATCAGCACATCGTAGTCGTGGTTGGCGAAGTCGATAATCACTTGCTCGAGGTTTTCGGGCTTCATCTGACCGTGACCCACCACCACGCGGGCATCGGGCACTATGCGGTGCACCATCTGCTCCAGGTGTTTCAGCCCGTCGATGTGGTTGTTCACTATAAACACCTGTCCGTTGCGCGACATCTCGAAGTTGATGGCTTCGCGCAATATATCGTCGTCGAGGGTATTCACCGAGGTAAGAATAGGATAACGGTTGGCTGGCGGTGTATTGAGCGTGCTGAGGTCGCGAGCGCCCATCAGCGAGAATTGCAGCGTGCGCGGTATGGGCGTTGCGCTCATGGTGAGCGAATCCACATTCACTTTCATCTGCTTCAATTTCTCCTTCACCGATACACCAAATTTCTGCTCTTCATCCACCACAAGCAGACCTAAATCCTTAAATTTCACACCTTTGCCAAGTATTTTATGCGTACCGATGAGAATATCTATCTTACCTTCGGCAATGTCTTTGGTTATCTGGGTCACATCCTTGGCTTTGCGGGCGCGGCTCAGATATTCCACCCTCACCGGGAAGTCGCGAAGGCGGTCGCGGAATGTGGCATAGTGCTGAAAGGCGAGCACGGTGGTAGGCACAAGCACTGCCGTCTGCTTGCCGTCGATGGCTGCCTTGAAAGCGGCTCGGATGGCTATTTCAGTCTTGCCGAAGCCCACATCGCCGCAAATCAGGCGGTCCATGGGGCGTTCGCTTTCCATGTCGGCTTTAACGGCGTTGGTGGCCTTTATCTGGTCGGGGGTGTCTTCGTAGATAAACGATGCCTCGAGTTCGTTCTGCATATATCCGTCGGGCGAGAAGGCAAAACCCTTCTGCGACTTGCGCGCTGCATACAGGCGGATAAGGTCGCGGGCTATGTCCTTGAGTTTGCTCTTGGTGCGCTCCTTCACCTTGTTCCAAGCGCCGCCGCCGAGTTTGTTCAGGCGTGGCGGTTCGCCCTCTTTGCCGCGATATTTCGATAGTTTGTGCAGCGAGTGTATCGACACAAACACCACATCGTTGTTGAGATAAGTGAGTTTTATCATCTCCTGTGGAGTGCCGTTGATGTCGGTGCGCACCAAACCGCCAAAGCGGCCCACTCCGTGGTCGATATGCACCACATAGTCGCCCACTTCTATCTGGTTGAGTTCCTTGAGCGATAGTGCCAATTTGCCGCCTCGGGCGCGGTCGCTCTTGAGGTTATACTTATGGAAACGGTCGAAAATCTGGTGGTCGGTAAAGACGCACAACTTCATCTCGTGGTCGATAAATCCCTCGTGCAGAGTGCGCAGCACGGGCACAAACGATATTTCGTCGCCGCGGTCTTCGAAGATGGCTTTTAGGCGAGCTATCTGCTTCTCGCTGTCGGATAGTATCATCAGCCGGTAGCCGTCGCGCAAAAAGTCGGCAAACGACTGGCTGATGAGTTCAAAATTCTTATGATAGATGCCTTGCGGAGTGCATCGCAGAGTCATTCGTGCCTTTTCGTCGCCCTTGGGCGCTTCGCCATGGTGATAAGAGATGAGCGAAAAGTCGGCAAATTCGCGCTCGAAGGTGTCGTAGTCCACCACCTTGTTCATGGCGTCGGCATCGTAGTCTTGCGCTATGAGTGCGCTGTTAGAGAGTGTCTGCTGGCATATCTCTTTCACTCGCGAGAGCATCCATTGGCTGTCGTGGCACACCACCACAGCGTCGGTGCCTACATAATGAAGCAGCGACACGCCGCGGCTGTCCGACGAACCGCTATTGCTCATCACAAACACTTCATCTACCTTCGACTCTGAGAGTTGGGTCTCCACATTGAAGGTGCGAATGCTGTCGATATCGTCGCCGAAAAAGTCGATGCGGTAAGGCATCTCGTTGCTGAATGAATACACGTCGAGAATCGAACCACGAACCGAGAATTGCCCGGGCTCATACACATAATCCACCTGCACGAATCCGAGTTCTCGCAGGCGCTTGGCGGTGACGTTCATATCAGCCACGCCGCCTGATTGCAGGCTGATAGTGTTTTGATCCACTTCTTTGCGCTCTGCCACACGTTCGGCTATAGCCTCGGGGTAGGTCACCACCCATCGCAGCTCTTTGCTCTCGCTCCAGCGGTTGAGCACTTCGGTGCGCAGAATCTCGTTTGGAGCATCTTTCTGACCATACTTGATGTCGCGCTTATACCCCGACGGGAATATCAGCACCTGGCTCTCGCTGGTTATCTGGCAGAGGTCGTGATAGAGGTATCCTGCCTCGTCGAGGTCGTTGGCTATGATTAGGTAAGGCGATTTGCGTTTGGGCAGACGCGAAAAGAGCATTGCCGGGGCTGATCCCGCCAAGCCATCTATCATTATGCGTTTCTTGCCTTTATACGCCAGCATGTGCTTCACCGCCTCGGTGCGTGCTGCGCTATTAAAGAGGTCTGAAAGTTCTTTGATTTCCACTATTTTACTCCATTTCTGTTTTATGCCACAAAATTACTGCTTTTTTGCCTACTTATGTAGTTTTTCGTGCTCTAATTTCATGAGTCAGCCGTGCGGAAGTCGCCTTCGCTCAATCTCAAACGGCAGAAAAAAATTTCCCCAGCAGCACTTCCTTGCCGGAATTTGCCGCTGGGGTGATATCTGGGCGCACATAGGCGCGATGTCGCAGTAATTTTTATTTCTTGGCTTTCTTTGCCTTATTTGCCGCATTGGCTTTGCCGTCGAGGGCAAGGATGCGGCGGTATTCGTTGCCATTAGCCACCACAGCCTGCACTTCGTCGAGGCATCGGTCGTCGTTGAGCGAACATTCCACCTTGCCGGGCTCATAATAGTAGCGCTGCATTATCTCGTCGCTTATCATTCGGCTTATCGCCTCGCGATTGTGGTCGAGGTCGTGGTTAAGGTTGTGTTTGAGCAACTTGGCAAGCACATCGAACTGAGCCTTTATCGAATCGTTGGCATAACCTTCAGCTTCTGCCACTCGGCGTAATTCTGCGAGCCCGAGTTCGCAAACCTTGTCGTAGCTAAACTTAGCGGGGTCGATTGATGCCTTAAACTCGTTGAACATCTCATCGGTAACCTTAAACTTCGATGGTTCTGCCACGGTGGCGTGGGTATTGGCATATTTTGTAGCATAATCAAATGCCCAGTTGCCCACATAGATGTTGTAGAGCAAGCGGTTTACGCTATCGCTCTTGACCTTGATGTCGGGGGTGATGCCGCCACCGTCGCGCATCTCGCGGCCGTGTGCCGTGTAGAACACGTGGGTAAGGCTATCGGGGACGCGCTTTGCCGACCCATTGGCATCGCGGCGCGAATAATCTATCTCTTGTATCAGGCGTCCGCTTGGAATGTAATATTTGGCGATGGTCACCTTCAGGAGGCCTTTATAAGGCAATGGGCGCGTGGTCTGCACAAGTCCTTTGCCGAACGAGCGCGAACCTACTATCACAGCACGGTCCAAGTCCTGCAATGCGCCAGCCACTATCTCCGATGCCGACGCCGAATTGCCATCTACAAGCACAAATAGCGGGATATCGGTATCCACAGGCTTTTGGGTGGTCTTATACACCTTCACGTCGGTGGTCTGACGGCCGCGGGTCTGGAGCACTTCAGTGCCCTTTGGCACAAACAAGCCCACCACTTTCACTGCTTCTTCGAGCAAACCGCCTGTATTGCCGCGCAGGTCGAGGGCGATGGCTTTGACCTTCGCATCGGCTTTGAGTGCCACAAGGGCTTCCTTAACCGCCGAACCGGTGCGCTCATTGAATGTGCTGACGTTGATATAACCTATATTTCCGCGCTTCACGCCATAGAATGGCACTGGATTCACGCGGATTTTGTCGCGAACCAAGGTAAATGTCTTAATGCTATCTTCCACCCATGGGCGCTGCACAGTGACGGTGACTGTGGTCTTTGGCGTACCCTTGAGCAGCGAGCTAACCTTATCGTTGGTATAACCTATGGTGCTTACGCTGTCGATTTTAATGATTCGGTCGCCTGCCTTGATGCCTGCCTTAGCCGATGGTGTGCCTATCTGCGGCTCGCTAAATATCACCACCGAGTCGCGCTGCTGGATATACGAACCCACACCGCCATATTCGCCGGTGGTTATCACGCGCAAGCGTTCTTCTTCGCGCTCGGGATAATACTCGGTATAGGGGTCGAGCGACATCAGCATACTCCCCACTGCTGTCTCTATCGACTTCTCCACATCGATGGTATCTACATAATATGTATTCAATTCCTTAAACAGACTTGTGAAAACATTTATGCCTCGCGAGATGGCAGCATTGTCGTTTTTCTTATACTCTCCACTCGCCGATAATGGCAAAAATGCTGCCACAAATAGCAATACCAGTATTTTCTCTACATTCTTATTCATTTCATTTTTACATTTGACGACAAAAATACTACTATCTTTTCTATTTATAGGGATAATTACACTTAAAAAT
>CALZAF010000033.1 GCA_945612775.1 uncultured bacterium
AATTATATTTCTTTTTATTTGTGGCGTTTGAACTTGTTTGAGTAGAGGCATCACTTGTGCTCGATGTCTCTGTTGTTGTAGTTGACTCTGACGATTCATTCATAACCGTCTGATACACATTCGAGAAGGTAGTTTCACCATAACCCCGGTCGAAGAGTGAAGCGAAAGCATGTGCCGACCCATACGTCGCCAGGTCTCTATTACCCACATAGAGCGAAATCATGCCCGAACAAAGTGCTTTGCACACCGCACGAGTGGTTTTATTCCACGCTTTTGCCATCTCGTCAAGATTGATTTTAAAAATTATGGCATCGGCATTAGAATATCCATTTACAAACGAATAATACACCCGCACATTAAGCGATGCCCTTCCATAGGAAGCCCAAGCCTTAGGGTACGGCATATAGTCAAATGTAGCCATCAATTTTCCATAGCTATCCAATGGCAAAGTCTCATACATAACGCTCAAGTCCCCGCCATTTTCATAACGAAAAGCTATATATTCTTTTCCATCCTGCTTTATAAAGCCCAATTTGCATCTTAGGTATTCGCATTTATCACGAATAACAAAATCCTTTTGCGTAAAATACTCCACTCCGTCTGATGTGCTATTGCGGCTTATTGCCACATTCGATAATGCCGCACTTGCAGCCAACACCACAGCCAACAGCGTAATTGTCAATCGCTTTACTTCCAGCATAATAGAATCCCAATTATTTAAGGTTTATCTTTTTATCTTCACAAAAATAATCAGTTTTTAGCGATTATTGCCCTATTTATCACTTTTTTTCGCTTCATCGCTAAAAAAAACATAGAGCCTGCACTTCACACGAAGTACAAGCCCCTCTTTCTAATTACTTATTTATGTCAGTTTCAAATCTAATTTGTATTCCAGCGACGGTTATTGTTCGTCAACGCCTTCTATGCCTTCGAGAGAGGATAATTCGTCATCGTCATAGCTCTGGTCGCCATAGAAATCTTCGCCAAGGTCACCCAAGTCGCTCGACACTGAATCAATCTTAGCGTCATAAGCCTCTATATCGATTACTTGAGCAGGAGCCTTGCCTTCCTTGCGCTGGCACAATGGGTCGTGCAAAATCTTATTTGTGATAATCTCTTTCATCTCCATATAGAATTGACGACCAGTTACGTAATCAAACATAAAGGTTAGCTTCTGACCTTCATCTTCGATTAGCTCACTCAACAAAGTGTCTTCCATCAACCACACATCGTCGTCGCTGTCATCGTCCATTTCCATCTGAGTGACTTCGGTACGCTTTGTCCAATCGTCTTCGCAGATAAAGAACGAATCCAACTGGTTTCTGTCATAACCTACTGCGTCAAGAATGGCATTTCTCAATCTCATAAAGGTGTCGTCGGAATCAATCAATATTTCCAACTTGAAGTTTTCAACTTCATCCGAAACAATACGAAATTTGTATAGCATATCTTATTTTCTATTTCTTATAAACCACTGCGAAATTAATAACAAAAAATTAATTCGTACAATAAAAATGCAATTATTTTTATGGTCTAATTCAAATATATTTTATATAGCAAATCTCAAAGAAAACGCCCACCAGTAAAAATGGCGGGCGTTGATGCTATTTTATATTACAAATAGGCTTTTTTACTTCAAGATTTCATATTTTCTAAACACCTTCTCTATCTTTTCGAGAGCTGTCTCTACTTGAGCTTGAGTATGAGTAGCCATCAAGCTGAAGCGAATAAGAGTGTCGTGAGGTGCAACCGCTGGCGAAACCACTGGGTTAACAAAGATGCCTTCCTTGAGAAGATCGGTAGTTACCATAAATGTCTTTGCATTATCGCGGATATAAAGCGGTATGATTGGTGTAGATGTATTACCTATCTCACAACCCATGCTGCGGAATCCATCAAGAGCAAATTTAGTAACCTTCCAAAGGTTTTCTTGGCGTTCTGGCTCTTCTACCATGATGTCGAGGGCCTTGCTTGCTGCCGCTGTAGATGCTGGCGTGATACTTGCAGTGAAGATGTAGCTGCGTGAGTGGTGGCGTAAGAAGTTGGCTACTTCCTTATCGCAGGCGATAAATCCGCCGAGCGAAGCAAACGACTTGCTGAAGGTACCCATAATCAAATCCACGTCGTTGGTAACGCCGAAGTGGTCACATGTGCCGCGGCCACCCTTTCCGAACACACCTATACTGTGTGCTTCATCTACCATCACACTGGCATTGTATTTCTTTGCTAAACGAACTATTTCTGGCAGGTTTGCCACATCGCCTTCCATCGAGAACACACCGTCGGTTACTATCAATTTCACCTTATCGGGCTCGCATTTCTGCAACTGCTCTTCGAGCGATGCCATATCGTTGTGCTTATATTTCAATGAGTTTGAGAACGATAAGCGGCGTCCTTCGATAATAGATGCGTGGTCTTGCTCATCCCATAGAATGTAGTCCTGACGACCTGTTAGCGTAGATACCACGCCGAGGTTAACCTCAAATCCGGTAGAGTAGATTAACACATCTTCCTTACCAATATATTTGGCAATCTTTGCCTCTAATTCCTTGTGGATATCGAGTGTTCCGTTCAAGAATGGAGAGCCCGCACATCCCGTGCCGTACTTCTTAATTGCCTCGATTGCCGCTTCATGTACTCGTGGGTCATCTACCAAGCCCGAATAGCAGTTCGAACCGAACATGAGCACCTTCTTGCCATCTATAAGCACTTCTGTGTTCTGCTCGCTTGAAATTGCTCTAAAGTATGGGTAAACACCCATTGCTTTATATTTCTGTGGCTCTTGGTATTGCCCCAATTTTTCGCTTAATAAACTCATAGTAAATTAGCTTAATTGTATTAATAACTGTTCTATTCAAAGAATTAACCCATCCTTTGCAGTCTGCAAAGTTACTAATTAATTCTTAAATTGAGTAAAAATTCCTTTAAAAAATGCAAGCGCAGCCCAATTTCTGCGTTAAATCGCTGCAAAGTTACTACGATTTCCTTAATCTATTTGCCTAATTAAGTTTTTTTTAGAAAGCAATTCGGCATTTTTGCTTACATTTTCATCATTTTGTAACACTCGATGGATTTGACGGGAATTGTCAATTTCTTATCTTATAGTGTGCAAAAAGGAATATTTGAATATCTCTCTCAAGCGTTATTCTGCCGATTGGACCACCGAAACGCTCCACACGCTGCCGTTTAAGCGCACCACCACTCCGCCTCGTCTTACGGCGCCGGTGGTATTTTGGGTAGCACCTACCACAATTCTCGTTTTCTTCGATTCTGGGGTTGCTGCTATACTAATCCAGTTGCTATCGCCTCCGGTAGCTAATGTCTCGATCTCTATCTTCTCACCCTCTGGATGCAAAAATGTCAATGGCACAGAACCGCCATTGGCAGTGAATGTAATGCCATCGGTTTCATACTTTTTCGATGCGCTATCGAATCCCAATTCGTCGTCATCGCCGCACGATGCCACACACAACGACATCGCAAACACAGTTATCAAACTGATAATTGTTTTCCACATAGTTAGTTTACCTTTTTATTATTAAACCTATTGAATAATTCTCAAAAACGATTGCCATTGCTGGCATTAAACTTTGGCGCTCCCATTATAGCAGATTGGCGAGAGAGCGCCAAAGCGAAATCATATAATACAGGGCATAAAACCCCGATAATTCTATTCTATCCCGCCTGTGATATCGCCATCACTTGGCAGCAAACGCATTCCATCCTTGTGCCTGGAGTGCAATCTCATTATCGTCGCGTGTCACCATATAACATCCAAGCTCTGGCTTGGTGATGCGACCTATTATCTTAGCCGACTTCATAGCAGCCACCTTTTCGTGATCCACGAGTGGCACGGTAAACAGCAATTCATAGTCTTCACCGCCATTAAGCGCTGCGGTAACGAGGTTCATGTTGAATTCCTCTGCCATTATAGCTGTCTGATAGTCGATTGGAATTCGGTCTTCGTAAATTCTGCAACCTGTTCCGCTCTGCTTGCAGATGTGCATCAGTTCCGACGAAAGCCCATCGCTCACATCCATCATTGCCGTTGGCTTTACGCCTATGCTGGCAAGCTCTTCTATCACATCGCGACGCGCTTCTGGCTTCAACTGGCGCTCAAGCAGATATTCTCTGCCCTGAAATGCGGGCTCAAAGCCCTCGCCCACTTCGTGACTCACGTTCAACTCGCGCTCGAGCAACTGGAGTCCCATGTATGCAGCGCCCAAATCGCCACTCACGCATATCAGGTCAGTGTCCTTTGCGCCATTGCGATACACTATATTGCCTTCTTCGCCTTCACCTATGCAAGTAATGCTGATGATAAGTCCCGTTACCGATGCCGATGTGTCGCCACCTACAAGATCTACTCCATAATGCTCGCAAGCCAGTTTAATGCCTTCATAGAGCTGTTCGATATGCTCAATGGTAAAGCGCTTAGAGATTCCAAGCGACACCGTTATCTGCTTTGGGCGACCGTTCATGGCATATATATCGCTGAAGTTAACCACAGCTGCCTTATAGCCAAGGTGCTTCAGAGCCACATAGCGAAGGTCGAAGTGTATGCCTTCGAGCAGCAAGTCGGTTGTGACAAGCGTCTTTTTATTTCTATAGTCGAGCACAGCGGCATCGTCGCCTACACCCACTATGCTCGATTCGTTATTCAGTTTGAAGCTCTCGGTGATATGGTCAATCAAGCCAAATTCACCAAGGGTAGATATTTCCGTCTCTTTTTCTGCCATCTATATATAATTATGTGTAAGCTAATTATTTCGGATTAAAGTTCTTCAAATTGGTTAATGATTTCCTTCATCACAAAAGTCATCACCGGCTCTGCCTTAGCAGCTGCCTTTTGCACTTCTTCGTGCGAAACCTTTTCTACTATGCCCTCAACGCCGAGGTCAGTAACAACCGACATTCCAAACACCTCCATACCGCCATGGCGTGCCACAATGGCCTCTGGAACAGTGCTCATGCCCACGCAGTCGCCTCCAATGCGGCGGAAATAGCGATATTCGGCTGGAGTCTCGAATGTAGGTCCTTGAGTGCCCACATAAACGCCCTCAACAAGGCGAATATTGTTATCGGCAGCTATCTTCTTAGCCTGCGCTATAAGGCGGTGCGAATATGGTTCGCTCATATCCGGGAAACGAGGCCCGAGTTCGTTGTAATTCTTTCCGCGAAGAGGATTTTCGGGGAAAAGATTGATGTGGTCGGTAATAATCATTAAGTCGCCAATGCGGAAGTCTGGATTCATAGCGCCTGCTGCGTTCGACACAAATAGGGTCTTGATACCCAATTCGCGCATCACTCGCACCGGAAAGGTTACAGCCTTCATATCATAGCCTTCATAGTAGTGGAAACGGCCTTGCATAGCCATGATATTCTTGTTGCCGAGCTTACCGAAGATGAGTTTACCGCTGTGACCTTCAACTGTAGATACAGGGAAGTTTGGTATCTCGTTATAAGGTATCGATATTTCTACGTCGATATGATTCACGAGTTCGCCAAGACCAGTGCCAAGAATTATGGCTGTCTTAGGCATCACTTTCACCTTTGCTGCCAAGTAGGCTGCAGTTTCTTTTATTTTTTCTAACATAGTATTCGATAATTTAGTTGTGTGTATTACTATCGATATCAGGCATTTATCAGTCTCACAAGGCGACTCACGAAGTCCTTATCCTCGTAAGGCAAGAACTGCACCTTGATAGGAACATAATAAATGTATTCTCTTAATTCGGGTGGGAAATATGGGTTGTTGAGTATTCTCACCGAGTCTTTTTCGGTGGTAAGTATATACTTTTGCTCACCTGGCATCTTCATGAAGTAGTCCTTGATATAAGCAAAGTCCTTACGCGAGAAGTAGTGGTGATCGGCGAAACGCATCACTTTCACATTGGGCTGATAAGCCCTCACATATTTCACAAAGGTCTTAGGCTGAGCAATGCCGGTAACGCATAGCACAGAGTCGCGCTGGGAGAGCAGCGACAGCGAGTGCAGACGCGGATTGCGTAGTGCAAACACCGGCAAGGGGTCGGCATAGCGGAATTCCGAGAAGAATAAGTCGTTGGCTGGATAAAGGTCAAGCCCCGACACCATCACACGATAGTCCACCGGCTTCATGTCGCTTGGGCACTTGGTCACTATCACCATATCGCTACGCAGCAGAGCGCGTAACGGCTCGCGCAGGCGTCCAAGCGGCAACAGATTATCGCGGAAAGGTGGCCGATTAAAATCCACAAGTGCAATGCTCACCTTAGGTGTCACCTTGCGGTGCTGATAGGCGTCGTCGAGTAGGAAGAGCGTTATCGAAGGGTCGATTTTCAGCATTTCGCGAATGCCCGTTGCACGGTCTTCGCACACTGCAAGCGTAACTATATTGCCGTATTTTCGATATATCTGATATGGCTCGTCACCGAGGTCCTTTGGCGACAATATGTCGTTGGCAAGCACAAATCCCTTGCTGGTTCGCTTGTATCCTCGGCTCAAAACGCCTATTTTGTATCGAGAACACAGTGCTTCAATCAAGAATTCCACATGCGGTGTTTTTCCCGTTCCGCCCACTGTGATATTGCCCACGCACACCACCGGGACATCGAATTTGTGCGATTTTAGCACGCCAAGGTTATACAGGAAGTTGCGCACACCCATTACCGCTCCGTAGATATACGAGAACGGTGTCATGATGGCATCTATTATCATTTGCTTTTGTTCCTTTGTCATAACTCTTTTGGCAATATTGCTAAATTACCCACTTATAGATTAAATTGCATCACAAAAGGTTGCGCTTAGCGGTGCAAAATATTTATCACTTTATCTCGATAGGCTCCATCAAGCATAGCACTTGCTGGCGACCAAGCACTTGCTTGAGCACTTGCTGGTAGTCATAGAGAACGCCGAGTTGTTCGCGCAGCTTCGATTCTGCAACGTCTTCTGAATAACGCTCAAACATGCGCTGCCAGCGATTCTTAACCTCAGGATACTCTTCCACACAGCAAGCACTGGTTCCATACTGAAGTTCCGCAGCCTTAGCAATAGCATCGTCGAGCGAACCGAGTTTATCCACAAGACCTATTTCCAATGCTGAGCGGCCATCCCAAACACGACCTTCAGCTATGGTCTTTATCGAGTCCTGACTCACACCGCGGCCTTGGGCACAACGGCGAGTAAAGAGGTCGTAACCGCGATTAACGTAAGCTTGCATCGATTCGCGTTGATATGGAGTCATCGGGATAAGCAAAGAACCAAATTCGCCGTTGGCATTGGTCTTAACCACGCTTGTGCTTACTCCCAAGGTCTCTTCGGCAAGCTGCTTGGCACATGGAATCACGCCAAATATGCCTATCGAACCGGTAAGTGTGGTTGGTTCGGCAAAAATATAATCGGCTCCACAAGAGATGTAGTAGCCACCCGATGCTGCCAAGTCGCCCATCGACACTACCACGGTCTTTTCTTTTGCTTCGAAGTCGCTAACGGCCTTCCAGATTTGTTCCGAACCGAATGCGCTTCCGCCCGGCGAATTTACTCGCAGCACCATGGCGCACACATCGTCATCGTCGGCAAGGTCGTAAATAATTTCGGTTATCTCATCTGAGATAATGCCCGAATCCTTGCTGCCATCGATTTCGCCTTCGCAATAGACTACAGCCACCACATTCGAGCCTTTACTTTTATCGTTTACGGTTATCTTATTTGGTTTTACAAATGCATAGTCTTCATCTACAAGCTGCTTAAGCTTGTTTTCCATATCATGGCGATAGCAGATGCCATCTATCAGATGCTCTTTGAGCAAATATTGTGCGCCCTTGGTCACCAAGAAGCTGTCGGCGAGTTCATTGAAGCGCTCCTTGCTGATGTTGCGGCTCGAAGCCATTTCTTCCGAAATCGTTGCCCATATGCTTCCCATATAGTGTTCTTGCTGGAGTCGGTTGGCTTCGCTGATTTCATCGAGCATATATGGCTCAACAGCGCTCTTGAAGGTGCCCACGCGAAGCACTTGCATCTCTATGCCAACTTTGTCGAGAAGGCGCTTAAACATCATATTGTGCGATGCCAAACCGTGAATATCCACCATGGCCTCAGGATTGATAAATATGCTGTCGGCCACCGATGCAAGATAATAGTCGGATTGCGATATAGATTGATATCCATAGGCATATACAAACTTGCCTGTTTCCTTAAATTTCTGAATTGATCTGCGCAACTCATAGAGCGACGCTGTTCCGGCGCTAATTCCATTGCAAGAGATAAGCATACCTTTGATTTCCTTCTGCTCCGATGCAGATTCTATCTGCTTCATCAGTTCAATCAAGCCCACCGATTTCACATCGTCGTTCATAAATCCGAACATGTCGTCTTGATTAGAGCGGTCGCTCACGCTTACGCCCAAGTCGAGTAGCAGAACTGAATTGTCGCTTATCTTCGATGTGGTAGTCGAGCCACTTGCCATCGCTCCAAGCATAGCAAAACTAAACAATACCGATAGTATCGATGAAATAATCAATGCAAGCCACGTGCCTACAAACGAGCCCAACATTGTGGTAAAAAATCTCTTCATCATATCTATTTTTAATTTTTAATGTCGTTATTTCATTATTGCGAATTTGCAAGCATTAGCGATGCGCTCCGCAAGTATTATAATGCGCTCTCGCCATGCTCTTTGGCCGCTCTTAAATCACAAAGATATAATATTTTTCGCAAATTTTACCGATAAAACTTCGATTTTTCCTCTTATTGCACATTATTACAATGTGCAAAAGCCCCGCAACGCCTTAATTTGTGCTATTTCCTGCAATTTTTCACGTTTTTTGTGCTGCTTCATTGCAAAAAAATGCTGCGCCGTAACATCGACGCAGCATCTCATTTGTATATGCTAATGATGCCTCTCGGCACCGCTATTTCTATCTATTGTCAGAATCAAATTTCAGCCATCACCTTCTTCATTTCGGCAATCAGAGCTTCTGCCTTTTCCATTGTGCTGGCTTCTGCGTAGATGCGTACTATAGGCTCGGTGTTGCTCTTGCGGAAGTGAACCCAGCTATCTTCGAAGTCTATCTTCACGCCATCGATGTCGGTAACAGTTTCATTCTTGAAGTGCTCCTTCAAGCCTTCCAAAATCTTGTCAACATCGATTTCTGGAGTCAACTGCACCTTATCCTTAGCGATTTGATAGGCTGGATAGGTCTTCTTCAACTCGCTAACCTTCTTGCCGCTCTTAGCCAATAGAGTCAAGAATAGAGCCACACCCACGAGGGCATCACGACCGTAGTGCAATTCTGGATAGATAACGCCGCCATTGCCTTCGCCACCTATCACTGCACCGGTGCGCTTCATTTCGGTAACCACATTCACCTCGCCTACTGCCGATGCGGTGTAGGTGCAGCCATGCTTGCGTGTCACATCACGCAATGCGCGCGACGACGACAGGTTGCTTACCGTAGAGCCTGGAGTGTGCTGAAGCACGTAGTCGGCAACAGCCACAAGGGTATATTCTTCAACGAAAAATTCGCCGTTTTCCATAATGATAGCCAAGCGGTCAACATCTGGGTCAACCACGAATGCCACGTCGGCCTTGCCTTCCTTCATCAGCGAAGAAATGGCTGTAAGGTTCGATGGAATAGGTTCTGGAGTGTGGCCGAACTTACCTGTTGGGTCGCAGAAGAGCTCTATCACATTCTTAACGCCCAAGCGATGCAATAATTCTGGTATTACCACACCACCTATCGAGTTCACTGCATCCACTGCCACAGTGAAGTTTGCCTTGCTGATGGCTTCCACATCCACCAAGTCGAGCGCCAATACGCTATCTATGTGGCGACGCATATATGTGGTGTTAACATATTCTTTACCCAAGCTATCTACGTCGGCATAGCAGAAATCTTCTGCCTCGGCTATGCGTAGCACTTCCTTGCCTTGAGCATCGTTTAGGAATTCTCCGTCGCTATTGAGCAACTTCAATGCGTTCCATTGCTTTGGATTGTGCGATGCTGTGAGGATGATACCGCCACAAGCGTTTTCTGCTACTACTGCCAATTCGGTGGTTGGTGTAGTGGCTTGGCCTATGTTTACCACGTCGAAGCCCATACCGTTAAGTGTGCCAACTACCAAGCGGCATACCATGTCGCCCGAAAGGCGTGAATCGCGGCCAACCACTATCGTATTCGATGTTTTGGTGGTGGTGCGACGTATGAATGTGGCATAAGCCGATGTGAATTTCACAAGGTCGAGAGGAGTAAGCGCATCTCCCGCAGGACCGCCTATTGTACCTCTAATTCCGGATATCGATTTAATCAGTGACATTTTTGTATTTTTTTTAGTTTAGTATTTAGGTTTTTTATAGCTTTCCTTTAATATAGCGTATGTTCCAGTGATATGGCTGGACATCAGCAATTTCATCGCTAAGACCATACTGCGACTTGATTACCAAGTTCACTTCCGACCCTACGCCCACAAACTGCAATGGCAGCTGTATGCCCTGACCGTACTGAATCGACGTACTAACTTGATAATTATTGTACATGAAATAGGTAGATGAATTCACCATATTGTTACCATTTCCCACCCCCGACACATCGCCATTGGTCACGCACCACGAAATGATGTTGAATCGCATATAGCGGAAATACACCATGTCGTCGGTCTTTGGTCGGTTTTCGAGGCCGGTATTGGTCACAACCTGCATATACACATTGCCGTCTTCATCGAGTTTATAATAGGGAGCGTTGATTCCTGTCTCAAATATCGTGTCGGCTGGAATCTCATTCACCACTCGCTTCTGCGACAAAAACAAGTTTGTGGCTACGCGTTCGTCGGCCAACTGCTCGGCATAACTTTTCGAGTCGCTGCACGACGACATTGCCAATACACTCACCATTGCTCCGAAGAGCAGCATCATTTTTCCTTTAATATTCATTTTCCGTTTATATATTTTTCTTTATATGCTAAAATATTGTTCTTTTCCTTCAGCAGCATAGCGTAATACATATTCACTGCTTCTTCGAGTGTGCCCTGATACTCGCCGGCTGCTGCGTTAAGGTGTCCGCCGCCGCCGAAATATCGCTCACACAGGTCGCGAACCGAGAAATCGCCCTGTGAGCGCATCGATATCTTTATGCAACTCTCATCTTCGCGCATAAACACCGAGCAGAACACTTCTGGAATCTTGAGCGGAACATTCACCAAGCCTTCGGTATCGCCATTGGTGTAATAATAGCGGCGAAGCGTCTCCTGCGAGATGGTTATCAATGCTATGCCATATTCGCGCTTAACTTTCAATGAGTGCTGCAAGGCATAACTCTGAAGCCTGATGCTATTCTCTTTCTGGCTATTGAAAGCGCGATTATAGATGCCATTTTTATCGATACCATAGCCGAGTAGTTTGGCTGCTATCATAAATGTCTCCGGATTGCTCGAATTATAGGCAAAATTGCCGGTATCAGTCACAAGCCCCATGTAAAAATACGATGCGCCAAGTTTTCCTACCTTATTCTCAAGCCCCATAGCCATCACAAGGCGGAACGCAAGTTCGCAAGTCGATGACAAATCGGGGAACGAGAATTCCAAGTCACAGAAGTGCTTAGGGAACATGTGATGATCTATCAGCACCTTCTTGGAAGTGCTTTGCTCAATGTATGGGCACAGTCCTTGAGTGCGCTTGACATCGTTGTAGTCCATGCACAGCAGCAAGTCGGCTTGGGCAAACACATTGGCAAGTTCAGCCTCTTCTGCTTCTTCGGCACACATTATAGTATCGGATTGCGGCAGAAAGCGCAGATTGTCGGCTGGAGTGTTAGGCACCACCACGCGAGCCTTCTTACCCATCTGCTTCAGCACTTGGCAAAAGCCCATCGTCGCCCCCACAGCATCGCCATCGGGCGACTTATGGCAAGTGAGCACAATGCTCTCGCTGGAATCGAGTATCGACTTCAGCGATTCAATCTGGGCTTCACTAAATATATTTTTTATCATCTTCGTCAATTCACTTTTGCCACCACAAAGATAAAAATAATATTCCTATTTTTCGCCCACTCACAAAATATTAACGAACTTATTAAATAAATTATGGTAATTTTTAGTATTTTTGCAGTCTGTTATACAAATTACACAACCAAAACAATCATTTATGACACGTAGAATCGCATTTTTGCTGTTGGCGCTGTTCTCAGTATGCTCGATGCATGCCCAGATGGTTAAAGCAGCGTCTTGGACTACAAGCCAACAAATGACTTCCGACACCGAGGGTGTTATGAAGTTCACAGTCTCAATCGAGCCTGGTTATCACATGTACGACATGCAGGAGGTCGAAGGACCTACTCCTCTAAGTTTTACTTGGGAAAAACTCGAAGGCGTGAAACTCGTAGGCAAACCTACCCCAAGTAAGGCGCCAGTTTCTCAATACGATAGCACCTTCGAAACCAACCTCAGCTGGTGGACTGGTTCGGTGACTCTCACTCAGAAATTCGTCGCTACCGAGAAGAATTTCACTATCGAGGGATACTTGCGTTACATGCTATGCAACGACGAAAACTGCATTCCTCCCACTACCGAGTCTTTCAAATTCACCGGCACTGCAAAAATTGCCGCCGAAAAGGCTGAAACTCCTGCCCAAGACGTAGTAGCCCCCGAAGAAGCTGCCCAAGAAGCTGAGGCAACTACCGATTCTGTCGCTGCTGATTCTGCGGCTGTCGACAAAGTTGCCGGCTCTCTTGCCGACAATGACCTTTGGGCTCCTGTAGATGCTGCAGCTACTGCCAGCAGCGATTCGGCACAGGGCAACAGCGGTTCGCTTTGGTACATCATCATTGCCTGCTTCATTGGTGGACTTATCGCTCTGCTCACACCATGCGTTTGGCCTATGATTCCACTCACCGTAAGTTTCTTCTTGAAGAAGAGCGGCAACCGCGCAAAATCTATTCGCGACGCCATCACCTACGGACTTTCTATTATATTTATTTATGTGTTCCTCGGCGTGCTCATCACCATGATTTTCGGGGCAAGTTCGCTCAACGCTCTTGCCACAAGCGCCGTTTGCAACATCATTTTCTTCCTTTTGCTCGTGGTGTTTGCCATCTCATTCTTCGGCGCTTTCGAAATCACTCTGCCCGAATCGTGGAGCAACAAGATGGACTCTGCTGCTGAAAAGACCACCGGTCTGCTCAGCATATTCTTCATGGCATTCACTCTTGCTTTGGTGTCGTTCTCTTGCACTGGCCCTATCATCGGCACCCTGCTCGTAGAGGCTGCAAGCGATGGCAACATCCTCGGACCTGCAGTCGGAATGTTTGCTTTTGCTTTGGCTCTTGCCATTCCTTTCTGCCTATTTGCCATGTTCCCTTCGCTGCTCAACGGACTTCCTAAGTCGGGCGGATGGATGAACACCGTTAAGGTGGTGCTTGGCTTTATCGAACTGGCTCTTTCGCTCAAATTCCTCTCGGTGGCAGACCTTGCTTACGGCTGGCACATCCTCGACCGCGAGACTTTCATAGCCCTATGGATAGCAATTTTCGGCCTTCTGGGACTCTACCTTCTTGGCAAATTCAGCTTCGAGCACTACGGCCCTACAAAGGGCGGCATTGGCGTGTTCCGCTTCTTCCTTGCCTTGATTTCGTTTGCCTACGTAGCATATCTGCTCCCAGGCCTTTGGGGTGCTCCGCTTAAGAGCGCAAGCGCATTCGTTCCTCCTTTGTACACTCAAGACTTCAACCTCTATGGCGGCGAGACAGAAATCTACACCGACTACGAAGAGGGCATGAAGGCTGCCGAACGCGAAGGCAAACCTGTGCTTATCGACTTCTCGGGCTACGGCTGCGTAAACTGCCGCAAAATGGAAGCTGCCGTTATCGACAACGACCAGGTGCGCAAGACCATCGAAGACAACTTCGTGATGATTCAGCTCATGGTAGATGAAAAGGCCAACCTTCCAGAACCTATAACAGTGGTAGAAAACGGCAAGGAAGTGAAACTCTACACCGTAGGCGATAAGTGGAGCTATCTGCAACGTTACAAATTCCACGCCAACGCTCAGCCTTACTACGTGGTTCTCGACAATAAGGGCAAACAGCTGTCTGGTCCATTCGTTTACGAGGAAAATGTAGAGGGATTCATCAATTTCATGGAAACTGGCGTTAGCGCTTATAAGAAATAATTTCATTCACAATGTCGAACGACAAAGAAGCAAAACTCAAAGCTTTTGGCGAATTGCTCGACGTTCTCGACATTTTGCGAATTCAATGCCCTTGGGACGCAAAACAGACCAACGAGTCGTTGCGTCCCAATACCATTGAAGAGACTATGGAACTCTGCGACGCCCTTATTAAGGACAACGTGAGCGACATTAAAAAGGAACTTGGCGACGTGCTTCTGCACATCTTGTTCTACGCAAAAATTGCCGATGAGAAACAGCAGTTCGACATCGCTGATGTGTGCGATGCACTTCGCAACAAACTAATTTTCCGTCATCCTCACATCTTCGGCGACACCAAGGTGGACAACGCCGAACAGGTGTTGCAAAACTGGGAAGCCCTCAAGCTCAAAGAGAAGGACGGCAACAAAACTGTGCTCTCTGGAGTGCCTAAATCGCTGCCATCGGTTATCAAAGCCGAGAGAATTCAAGAAAAATCGGCTAACGTGGGGTTCGATTGGGATAAACCCGAGGACGTTTGGGACAAGGTAAAAGAAGAAATTGCCGAAGTTGAGAGCGAACTGAAAGCTGGCAATCGCGAAAATATTGAAAAGGAATTTGGCGACCTGCTTTTCAGCATCATCAACGCAGCACGCCTCTACGGTGTGCGTGCCGACAATGCACTCGAACTCACCAACAATAAGTTTATCACTCGATTTAACCACATCGAGCAACGCGCCATCGACATGGGCAAGAAAATCAACGAACTTACCCTTGCCGAAATGGATGAACTCTGGAACGAGGCGAAGAATCTGCCACAGGCTTAGTTTTCTTCTCCTGATTTAGCGTTTCACCCACTACTTTAATTCATTAACTCTATAATAATTTAGTTTTTCACGTCATGATAGTATGTATAACCGAGAAACCTTCTGTTGCAAAAGACATCGCAAACATTTTGGGCGCCACCGTTCGCCGCGACGGCTATTTCGAGGGTAACGGTTATAATGTCACATGGACTTTCGGTCACCTTTGCTGCCTGAAAGAGCCTAACGACTATTGCGAGCAGTGGAAAACGTGGAATCTCAGTTCGTTGCCTATGATTCCGCAGCGATTCGGCATCAAGTTAATCGACGATAAAGGCATTATTGCCCAGTTCAAAACCATCGAGAACCTTATCAAGCAAGCCGACGAGGTGATTAACTGCGGTGATGCCGGCCAGGAGGGTGAATTGATTCAGCGATGGGTGATGCAGAAAGCTGGATGCAACAAGCCGGTGAAACGCCTTTGGATATCTTCGCTAACTGAGGAGAAGATTCGCGAAGGTTTTGCCAAACTTCGTCCACAGGACGACTATAACAACCTATATCACGCAGGATTGTCGCGCGCCATTGGCGACTGGATTTTAGGTATGAACGCCACGCGTCTCTACACGAAAAAATATGCACAAAACCGCAACGTGCTATCCATAGGGCGCGTTCAAACGCCCACTTTGGCGCTTATTGTGGCGCGACACCGCGAGATTGAGAATTTTGTCCCCGAAGATTTTTGGGAAATAAAGACACTCTACCGCGACACCACTTTCAATAGCACCAAAGGCCGATACAAAGCCGAAGCTGATGCGCTCGAGGTTATCGAAAAAATCAAGTCGGCTCCGCTCACCATCACCTCTATTTCATCAAAAAAGGGCAAAGAAGCGCCACCGCGTCTCTTCGACCTAACTTCGCTGCAAGTGGAATGCAACAAGAAATTCTCATTCTCTGCCGACGACACTTTGAAACTCATTCAGTCGCTCTACGAGAAAAAGGTAACTACCTATCCTCGCGTTGATACCACATATCTTAGTGAGGACATCTACCCTACCATTCCTGGCGTACTGAAGGCTATGACACCTTACGCGTCACTCACAGCGCCAGTATTGGCACACAAAATACCGAAATCTAAGAAAGTGTTCGACGACTCTAAAGTCACCGACCACCACGCCATCATACCCACCAACATGGAACCCCAGAAGGCGGCTCTGTCTCACAACGAGAAGTTGGTGTATGATATGATTGCCAAGCGATTTATCGCCGCTTTCTACCCCGACTGCGAATTCTCCACCACCACCGTACTTGCCGAAATCAATGGCATCCCTTTCAAAGCCACCGGACGCCAGATTCTCAGCGATGGTTGGCGCGCAGTTTACAGCAAAGAAACTGCCACCCCCGACGAAAACGCCGAGGAGTCGAATGGAATTATGCCCATCTTCACCGAGGGCGAATCGGGCCCTCACGAGCCTTCTCTGCTCAAGAAAACCACTCAGCCGCCTAAGCCCTACAACGAAGGTACACTGCTCCGTGCTATGGAAACAGCCGGAAAATTCGTCGACGACGAACTGCTTCGCGAAGCTATGAAGGAGAACGGAATTGGACGTCCTTCTACCCGCGCTGCCATAATCGAAACGCTATTTAAGCGCCGATACATACGCAAAGAGCGCAAAAGCCTTTTTCCCACTTTAGCGGGAATACAACTCATCGATACAATTCAGGAGCCATTGCTGAAATCGGCAGAACTGACTGGCCTTTGGGAAAATAAATTGCGCAAAATTGAGCGCGGCGAATTCTCGGCAAATCAGTTTATCGACGAGCTAAAGGTGCTTATCAATGATATTGTGATTAATGTGCTACGCGACAATGGCAACCCGGCTATCACTATCGAGGTCGAAGAAGAAAAGCAGAAGAAGTCGCGCAAGGCAGCATCTTCGCAGAGCAAGGCAAAAACGCCACGCGCCAAAGCAGCCACCAACAAACCGGATTCTGATGGCAAGGCTCCCGCTTCGCCCGCTATTAGCGACGTGAGCCAGATTGCTTGCCCTCTTTGTGGCACTGGACACTTGCTTAAAGGCCGCACAGCCTACGGTTGCAGCAACTTCCGCAGCGGTTGCTCTTTGCGCCTGAATTTCGAACAATACCCCGAAAATATTTCTCCCGATGAATTGAGCAAACTCATCGCACAAACTTTCAAGAGCAATGAATAACAACGAACTATTCCCCATCATCAACGAAACGGGCGAGGTAATAGGCAAAGCCACTCGCCAGCAGTGTCACAGCGGCAGCAAACTGCTTCACCCTGTGGTGCATCTACACATTTTTAATGAGCAAGGTGCGCTTTATCTGCAAAAACGGTCTCTCAATAAGGATATTCAACCCGGGAAATGGGATACTGCCGTGGGCGGACACGTTGATTTTGGTGAGGCTATCGATCACGCCCTTATGCGCGAAGCTCGTGAGGAACTTGCTTTTACTGATTTCTCGCCAGTTCACATTTTCTCTTATATCTTCGAGAGTGACCGCGAACGTGAGATGATAAATGCTTTCTACACTACCACCAATCGCACATCTTTCGCTTACGACCCTGAAGAAGTGGATGACGGACGCTTCTGGACCATTCAGGAGATTGACCAAGCCATCGGGAAAGGCATACTTACGCCGAATTTCGAACAAGAATATGCAAAACTAATCGAAGCTCTCAAGCATAACGGCGTGTTTTAATCCTCTAAAATAGCTCTAAACGGCATTTTTTAGCATAATATGGCTAAAAAGCATACCAAATATTTGGTACATTCAGAAAATAGTAGTAATTTTGCAATACGAAAATGGTCGCATGGATGAGTGGCTTAGTCAGCGGTCTGCAAAACCGTGCACGGCGGTTCGAATCCGCCTGTGACCTCCGCAAAGGATATGTTCAAATCGAGCATATCCTTTTTCTTTTGCACTGCAAAGTGTGTTCTGCTCCGCTTTGCTTGATTATTTCTCACTTATTCGTTAACTTTGCTTTGTTGCGACGGCACCTGTGCCGCACAGTTTTTTTAATAACCACATTATAGCTTAAAAAAACTCTATGTCAATTAAAACCATCATCGCAGTAGCATTTTTAGCCACATCTTCGCTACTCGTCAACGCAACTGAAAGT
>CALZAF010000034.1 GCA_945612775.1 uncultured bacterium
GTTACGCTTCGCTCACCCCTGGCTATAAGCCTCAGCTTCGCCTCGGCCTTCGTTCCTTCAGAACGGTCGGCGAGTAGCTAAGCAGGTGACTATCAGCATCTCCGAAGCTGATTGGCGGCATTCGTGGCACACCACACCGGTCGCTGCGCTCCCTTTGTGTGGTGCTAACCATAAATCAACGTCTCCGACGTTGTGCTACGGTCGCGCCATCCGTTAGATATCCTTATCTGGTAAATCTGGTGGATCTGTGTGAGATTAATAGCAAAATCCCCGAGCGTTGCGTGGCACTCGGGGATATGAATCTGAGAATAACCTGTTATATCATATTTTTTCTACTGTGATGTAGTCGATTGCTGGGATAGTGGCATTGGCATTGCCTATGCGCACATCGTTTTCGCCCTTGCGGAGTGCAACCTCGATGGCGGTCTGTTGGCGGTTGATGGCAAATTTGCTGCCATTTATGCTTGCCTCGGCGCTGAAATCTTGACTCGACGGCACGAAATGGAATGTAATTCGATAGTTTCCGCCGGCGGTGCTATACACGTCGCGCCACTGCAGATAATTGTTCGCGCTGCCGCCTATCTGGTCAGCCACCACGCCGCCCGAAGCGCCATCGGCAGCCACATATTTCACGCCAGTCGGGCGTATGTCGGTAAATGCCGGGCAATAGCCCCATTCGCCCTCGTAGGTGGTGGGTTCTATGCGGGTTCCTTTCACTCGGAGAATCTTGGCAGAGTGGGCAGGCAAGGTAAGGCTGATAGTAGCCATTTTGCCAAGGTCGCGATGCTCGTTGAGGTCGCGCACGCTCATATTGCCTGCCATTTCGAGTGTGGCTGCGCTTACCTCAAATTGTTGCGGTGCGTCCGATGGGTTGTAAAGCGCCACTGCGCGAGTATTGCCATGCAGTTTCACTATGTCCTTGGCGAGGACGTAAGTTTCGCCGCTATGCTGCACCACGCGAGCTTGCAGCCCGAGTCGGTCTTGATTCACATCGATGAGTTCGCGGTTGGTGATGATGCGCATGGTCTCGTCGGGGATGTATGCAATGTCGCAGCCCAGCATGAGAGGCGAACTCATGATGCACCACATGCCGAAGTGAGCTTCCTCCTCGGTAAACGACAGACCCAACCCTTCGTCCCAAAATGCCGATGGCTTTTCGTTGTAGCCCACGGCAAGCATGTCCATATCGTTGTAATGGCCATCGCCGGCGTATGCCGAGAGGTAGAGGTTTTTGCTGACCACATACTTTATCGAGTGCCATACAGGGCGAATGTCGCCGCTGATGCGCCACGATTCGGCAATGCTTTTCACCCAAGTGCCAGGATAGCTCCATCGGCACACATTTAGGCGAACTTCCTTGCCTGCTACGCTATCGATGACGTTGCGAATGGCTGTGTAGCGCTTCTGCTCATCGAGTTTCAGCTCCTGACCGCCGCAATAGTCAATCTTGATGAAATCGAAATCCCAATCTACGAAATATCGGGTAGCGTCAGCCACATCGTGGCCGTAAAGTCCGGCGCCGATGCCGTTCACGTCCTTGTTGTACGACGATCCGCAGGTGTTGGTGCCGGCATCGCTGTAGATACCTGCTTTCAAGCCCAGCGAGTGGATATATTTCACAAGGTTAGCCATGCCGTCCACGCCCCAAGGGAAGCGGGTAGGGTGAGGCGTCATATATCCATATTCATCGCGTTTGCCGAAGAAACCATCGTCGATGTTCACGTATCGGTAGCCGAAGTCGCTCAGGCGCGACTCCTTGAGCATAAGCGCCTGATTGCAGATAATCGAGTCGGAAATATCCACCATATAGGCGTTCCACGAGCTCCAGCCCATGAGCGGAGTCTTAATGTCGCGGGCAGCGGCATTGTCAGCCGAGAAAATTGCCGCAGCGAGGGCGATTAGTAAAAATAGTCGTTTAGTCATGATTGTTATGCTGTTTTTTAAGGTTAGTGTGTCAGATAATTATCAGTTGTGGCGCATGGAGTTATTTCAGAAATTGCATAATCCATTTCCACCCCGTATTCCACTGGTAGGAGTAGCGCCAGTGTCCGGTTTCAGGCACAATGAACAGGCGCTTTTGGTCGGCTGCGAGCGAGTTCCACGCAGCGTAAGTGCTTGTGGGTGCGCAAGTGAGGTCGTTGTAGCCCATCGACATAAATGTGGGCGTGTGCAGAATGCGGGCAAAGTTCACCACATCGAAGTATCTTATCACGTCGGCATCGTGCCGCACATTGGCTTTGTTGCGGTTAAACAGGAAGTAGTGAGGCCAACCGCCTGCTCTGCCATTGAGATAAGCCTCCTGGTCGCAAAGGGCTGGGAAAAAAGAGATGATGGCGCTCACCTTGGGATAGAGAGCTGCGGTGACTATGCTGAGTGCGCCGCCTTGGCTTCCGCCCACCACAAAGAGGTTTTTGCCGTCGAATTGCTCCAGAGAAGCAAGAAATTCGGCAGCGCGTACGCATCCAAGATACACATCGCGATAGTAATATGTGTCGCGCTGCTCGATGCCGATGGCTGGATAATTGCTTAGCGAGTCGGCACCGATTCTGCGGTAGAATTCATCGTTGTGAGTTAGCGGCAATCCGTGGATGCCCATGTCGAGGGTAATCATGCCATCCTCGGCGGGCTGGATGTAGCCGCCTATTTTGTGCACGCCGGCTCCGGGTACGCGCATCACGGCAGGATAGCGTCCGGCGGCTTTAGGCACGGCAAGGATGCCATACATCGGTCGCACCGAAGCGATTCGCGCCTGATACACATTCACTTTATCGGTGCATCGGTCGGGCAGAATGGTGAGTTCGGCATCAAGTTTTACTTGCGCCAGCGAGTCGAGTTGGCATCGCCACCACTGCTCGAAGTCGCTTGGCATGGTCACGGCAGGCGTTATTTTCTCGGGGTTGAATCCCACGGCGCATGATCCGCTATATCGTTCGCCATCGATTAGCGCAGTGGCTGTGCAGCGCAGAAAACCGCTCTCGAGCATTGTGCCGCCATCCACTGTGGCGACGCCCTTGCGAAGGCTCACTACGCCCGTTTTGTGTGGGTCCATCTTGTCGTGGCATATAGAGTAAGCCACCGAGTCGATGTCGATGGGTATTCCCGACGAAAAAGCCGCGATATTAAACCTTACCGACTTTCCGCAGTCAAAGTGATAAGCATCGGCAACATCCTCAAGGCTCGAAGCAGTGTTGGCTTTGTGGGGCGTTACTCTGATGGTAACAAGTCGCTGACTCGGCTGGGCAAAGATAGCCGCAAAGCACATCAGCGCAATAGCGAGTGATAAAAAGCGTTTAGTCATTCTAACTGAAAAGAGAGTTTTTATGTAGTATTCACAAAGTTAGCAATATTTCTCAAGAAAAGAGTAAAAATCGAACAATTATAGCGGGCTGATTGATGCTAAATTGAAGCAAAAATGCTAACTTTGACGACTGAAGGCTCATAACGTTAGAGGATAAACTGACAAAAAGATTAACAAAAAAACTAATTATACTACTATGAATAAGGTTAGAGTATTGATGACGAGCGTGTTGGTGATGTTGATGGCGCTCAGTTTCAGTTCCTGCGTGGAGGAGATTCGCTACGGCAGCGTAGTGGGTTGCTGGGAACTCGAAAGCGATGAATATGGCTATGTTGACGATGTTATGGTAGATAAATATCACTTCTATGCCGACGGCACTGGAGTATATGGCTATTACGACCGCGACGCATACGGATATTATTGGGTAGGCGATGTGCCATTCGACTGGGGTTACGGCTGGGATGGTCCGGGCTCGATATGGATGGACTTTGGCTATGGTGAACGCTATTATTATTACTATGATTTCACCGGACGCGACCTCCTGCTAAGCCGCGACCCGCATTTCCGCACCTGGCTTAGATATGTGCGAAGCTATTGAAGAACTTGATAATACTAAAATAAACGATAGAGCGTAACCCCAGTCGGGTTGCGCTCTATTTATTTTGACCCATAGGCCAAAAATTAGGAGACTGCGAGAACCATCTTTTCGCAGTCTCCTTTGTTTAGAGAGAATACCCTAAAACAATATTAAATAACACCTATATTAAATCTGCCTTTGCAGTTTCGTTTCAATATATTTGGGGATTGGGGTGTGTAAGATTTAGCCTTGCGTGGGCTATAATTGCGCTATTGCAGGGCGTTTTTAACGAATGTCATGAACAATGGGTGCGGTTTGAGCACTGTGCTTGAGTATTCAGGGTGGAACTGAACACCCACATACCACTTAGCCGAAGTTAGTTCGATGGCTTCTACCAAATTGTTGCTCGGATTGATGCCCACCGGACGCATTCCGGCGGCTTCGAATGCCTCGTGGTAACGGTTGTTGAACTCATAGCGGTGGCGGTGACGCTCGATGATGCTGTCGCACTGATAAGCATCGTGCAGATGCGAATCGGGCACTATATGGCACTCATAGCCACCCAGACGCATAGTTCCGCCAAGGTTTGTGATGGCTTTTTGCTCCTCCATAAGGTCGATTACTGGGTATGGAGTATTGGCGTCCATCTCGCTGCTGTTGGCATCCTTCATTCCCAGCACATTGCGGGCAAATTCTATAGCCATAATCTGCATGCCGAGGCATATGCCGAGCGTGGGCACATTGTGTTCGCGGCAATATTTGGCGGCGATAATCTTGCCCTCGATGCCACGGTTGCCAAATCCAGGGCAGATTATCACGCCTTGATATTTACTGAGTGTTTCAGCCACATTTTCGGGCGTGATATACTCGCTGTTTTCGAAAGTTAGCACCACCTTGCAGTCGTTGTAGGTGCCTGCGTGCGATATTGCTTCGGTAATCGACTTATAAGCGTCCTGCAAGTCGTATTTTCCCACGAGGGCAATGTTTACCTTGCGAGTGGCGCTTTTGCGGCGATTCAGGAAGTTTAGCCAAGGCTCCATATCGGCTTTGGTAGCGGCAGGGTCGATGCCGAATTGCTTCAGCACTTGTGAGTCGAGCCCTTGTTCGAGCATATTCACAGGCACTTCGTAGATGCTCTGCAAGTCGGGGCTCTGAATTACGCAATCTTTGTTGACATTGCAGAACGAAGCCACCTTGTTGAGCAGATTGCGAGGCAAATCGTGCTCGGCGCGAAGCACAAGAATGTCAGGCTGAATGCCGAGGCTCTGCAATTCCTTCACCGAGTGTTGGGTAGGCTTGGTTTTGAGTTCGCCGGCAGCAGCTATGTAAGGCACATGAGCCAAATGGATGCAAAGCGTATTTTCGGGGAGTTCCCAGCGGAGTTGACGAATCGATTCGAGGAAAGGCTGGCCTTCGATGTCGCCCACGGTGCCGCCTATCTCGGTGATGATGAAGTCGTATTCGCCCGATTCGCCGAGGAGCAGCATATTGCGCTTAATCTCGTCGGTGATGTGGGGGATAATCTGCACAGTCTTGCCCAGATATTCGCCGCGGCGCTCACGCTCTATCACGTTCTGGTAGATACGTCCAGTGGTAATATTGTTGGCGCGAGTGGTGCGTATGCCAGTAAATCGCTCGTAGTGACCGAGGTCGAGGTCGGTTTCCTGACCGTCGATGGTCACATAGCACTCACCGTGTTCGTAGGGGTTGAGCGTTCCCGGGTCGATGTTGATATAAGGGTCGAACTTCTGGATTGTCACCTTATAGCCTCTCGATTGGAGAAGGTTGGCAAGAGAAGCCGAGATAATGCCTTTGCCGAGCGAACTAACCACGCCGCCAGTTACGAAAATATATTTTGCGTCCATTGTTCTATATATTATGCGTCAAAATAATCGTGAATCAAAAATCTGATAGAAAAGAAAGGGTTGTGTTTGCACACGCTATGGTGTGCAATGATGGGGAGGAGAGAGGAGCATAGGGGGTTATTCCCACTCGATAGTTGCTGGTGGTTTCGACGAGATGTCGTAGGTTACGCGATTCACGCCTTTCACTTTATTAATTATTTCGTTGCTCACTTTGGCAAGGAATTCGTAGGGTAGGTGAGCCCAGTCGGCACTCATGGCGTCGGTGCTTGTAACGGCGCGCAGAGCCACAGCCTGCTCGTAGGTGCGTTCGTCGCCCATCACGCCCACGCTCTGCACGGGCAGCAATATCACGCCAGCCTGCCATACGTGGTCGTAAAGGCTACGGCCATCTTCGGCTTTCCATTCCTGCAGGTTGCTGATGAAGATGTGGTCGGCTTCTTGCAGAATCGACACCTTTTCGGGGGTGATGTCGCCAAGTATTCGCACCGCCAAGCCAGGACCCGGGAATGGGTGGCGATTAATGAGGTGGTCGGGCATGCCTAACTGGCGACCCACGCGGCGCACTTCGTCCTTAAAGAGCCATTGCAATGGTTCGCATAGGCGAAGGTTCATCTTTTCGGGCAGACCGCCCACATTGTGGTGGCTCTTGATTACTTTTCCTGTGATATTTAGGCTCTCGATGCGGTCGGGATAGATAGTGCCTTGCGCAAGCCAGCGTGCATCGGTGATTTTCTTGGCTTCGCTCTCGAATACGTCGATAAAGCCCTTGCCGATGATTTTGCGCTTCTCTTCGGGCTGCTTCACGCCTGCGAGTTGGCTGAAGAACTGTTCGCGAGCGTTAACGCCTATCACATTCAGTCCCAAGCACTCGTAGTCGCGCATCACGTTCTCAAATTCGTTTTTGCGGAGCAATCCGTGGTCCACGAAGATGCAAGTCAAGCGGTGTCCGATGGCACGATTGAGAAGAACGGCAGCCACCGACGAATCTACGCCGCCCGAAAGTCCTAAAATCACGCGGTCGTCGCCCAACTGCTCTTTGAGTTGAGCCACAGTGCTATCTACAAACGAAGCCGGGCTCCAGTCCTGACGGCTGCCGCAGATGTCAACGGCAAAGTTACGCAATAGTTGAGTGCCCTGAAGCGAGTGGAATGCTTCGGGGTGGAACTGCACGCCCCATAGAGGTTCGTCTTGCGCCTGATAGGCAGCAAAGCGCACCTTGTCGGTCGATGCAATGCATCTAAAACCATCGGGAAGGGCAGTGATGGTGTCGCCGTGGCTCATCCACACCTGCGAGTGCTCGTCGATGTCGCGAAGCAGGGCATTGCCCTTTTCGATCCACTGCAGGTTGGCGCGGCCATATTCGCGAGTGTCGGCAGGTTCTACGCTGCCGCCGTAGGTGTAAGCCATGAATTGAGCGCCGTAGCAGATGCCCAAGATAGGGTATTTGCCGCGAATCTTGCTCAAGTCGGTTTTGAATGCTTCGGGGTCATAGACGCTGTAGGGCGAACCCGAGAGAATTACGCCTATCACGCTCTCGTCGTCGTGCGGAAACTTGTTGTAAGGCAAGATTTCGCAGAAAGTGTCGAGGTCGCGCAATCGTCGTCCTATGAGTTGGGTTGTTTGTGACCCGAAATCGAGAATAATAATTTTCTGTTGCATATATCTTTTAATAGGTGTTATTTGTATTCGTTCCAAGATTTTATGGCGAGGTCGTCCATATTGATGGAGCAGAAGGCGTGGATAAACGCCGAAGCCAGACGCGCATTGGTGATGAGCGGAATGTTGAGGTCGATGGCAGCGCGGCGAATGCGATAGCCATTGGTCAACTCGCCCGACGAGAGGTTTTTAGGAATATTCACCACCATATCGATGCGGTGCTCGTGCAGCAAGTCGATGGCTTGAGGCTTGGCATCTTCGCTTGGCCAATACACGCGAGTGTTCTCTATTCCGTTGTTGCTCAGGAATGTAGATGTGCCGCCTGTGGCGTAGATGTGGTAGCCCTTCGATTGCAGTTCGTGAGCGGCGTCGAGCATATCGATTTTCTGCTTCACGTCGCCGGTAGAGAGCAGAATGCCCTTGCCCTTCTCAGGCACGCGATGACCCACCGAAAGCATGGCTTTGAGGATGGCGCACGAAGTGTCGTCGCCTATGCAGCCCACTTCGCCGGTCGATGCCATATCCACGCCGAGCACTGGGTCGGCGTTCTGCAGACGGTTGAACGAAAATTGGCTTGCCTTGATGCCCACGTAGTCGAGGTCGAAGAGGTTGTGCGATGGTTTTTCCACTTTCTGACCCAGCATCACGCGGGTAGCCATCTCTATAAGGTTGAGTTTAAGCACCTTGCTCACAAATGGGAATGAGCGCGAAGCACGCAGATTGCACTCTATAACCTTTATGTCGTTGTCGCGAGCCAAGAATTGTATGTTGAATGGACCCGAAATTTTGAGTTCGGCAGCAATGGCGCGGCTGATGCGCTTGATGCGGCGCATAGTCTCCACATATAGTTTTTGTGGAGGGAACTGAATGGTGGCATCGCCCGAGTGAACGCCGGCAAACTCGATGTGCTCGCTGATGGCGTAGGCAATGATTTCACCGTTTTGCGCCACGGCATCCATTTCCACCTCCTTGGCGTGCTCTATGAATCGGCTCACCACCACAGGGTGCTTCTTCGACACATTGGCAGCCAAAGCCAAGAAGCGCTCAAGTTCCTCGGCATTAGAGCAAACATTCATGGCAGCGCCGCTGAGCACATACGATGGGCGCACGAGCACAGGGAATCCCACGCGATTCACAAATTCGTTGATGTCGTCCATCGAGGTTAGGGCACTCCATTCGGGCTGGTCAACGCCTATGCGGTCGAGCATAGCCGAGAATTTGTCGCGGTCCTCAGCGTTATCGATGCTGCTGGCGCTTGTGCCTAAAATGTTCACGCCCACCGAGTCGAGTCGGAGTGCCAGGTTGTTAGGAATCTGACCACCGGTCGAAACTATCACGCCGTGAGGTGCTTCGAGGTCCAAGATGTCGAGAATGCGCTCGAAAGTGAGTTCGTCGAAGTATAGACGGTCGCAGATATCGTAGTCGGTAGATACCGTTTCGGGGTTGTAGTTAATCATTACGCTCTGGTAGCCCTCCTTGCGAATGGTGTTGAGCGCTTGCACGCCGCACCAGTCGAATTCCACCGACGAACCGATGCGATATGCGCCGCTACCGAGCACTATTATGCTGCGATGCTCGTCGTCGTATTGCAAATCACATTCTGTGCCGCCATAGGTGAGGTAGAGGTAATTGGTATTGGCAGGGAATTCGCCTGCAAGGGTGTCGATTTGCTTCACGGCAGGCACTATGCCCATCGATTTGCGAAGCGAGCGCACGTGCATCGACCCGTTTTCGCCGCCCATGGTCTCCTCGAGCCCTAAAGCGCGCGAAATCTGGAAATCGGAGAAACCTTGGCACTTGGCAGTGCGAAGGAGTTCGATATTCTCCTGCGAGAGTTGCTCGGCAGCGAAGCCGGCTTTCTCGCTGTGGAGGCGCTTAGAGGTGACCATGATGTTATTGAGCTTCTCGATAAACCAACGGTCGATTTTTGTGAGTTCGTGTATATGGTCAACGGTGTAGCCGGCGCGCAGAGCCTTGCTGATAACGAAAATTCGCTTATCGGTGGGCTCGTGCAGAGCTTTGTCGATATCGTTGATTACGAGTTCCTTGTTTTCCACAAATCCGTGCATGCCTTGACCTATCATGCGAAGGCCTTTCTGAATGGCTTCCTCGAACGAACGGCCTATAGCCATCACTTCGCCCACCGACTTCATGCTCGAGCCCAATTCGCGGTCCACGCCGTGGAATTTGCCGAGGTCCCAGCGAGGAATTTTGCACACCACATAGTCGAGCGCAGGTTCGAAGAATGCACTTGTGGTCTTGGTGACCGAATTTTTGAGTTCAAAGAGTCCGTAGCCCAAGCCGAGTTTAGCAGCCACGAATGCGAGAGGATAGCCTGTGGCTTTAGAAGCCAAAGCCGACGAGCGGCTGAGTCGGGCATTAACCTCGATAACGCGATAATCCTCGCTTTCGGGGTCGAGGGCATATTGCACATTACATTCGCCCACTATGCCTATGTGGCGGATTATGCGAATGGCGAGTTCGCGGAGCTTGTGATACTCGCTATTGGTAAGCGTCTGCGAAGGAGCCACCACGATGCTCTCGCCGGTGTGGATGCCCAGCGGGTCGAAGTTCTCCATGTTGCAGACGGTGATGCAGTTGTCGAAACGGTCGCGCACTACCTCATATTCAACCTCTTTCCACCCTTTAAGACTCTTTTCCACAAGCACTTGAGGCGAGAAAGAGAAAGCTTTTTCGGCAATTACGTTGAGTTCGTCCTCGTTGTCGCAGAATCCGCTTCCGAGACCGCCGAGGGCGTAAGCAGCGCGGATAATCACAGGATAACCGAGTTCTTTAGCGGCGCGGCGAGCATCTTCGATGTTCTCCACGGCTTCGCTTTTGATGGTTTTAACGCCTATTTCATCGAGGCGTTGCACAAATAGTTCGCGGTCCTCGGTGTCCATGATGGCTTGCACAGGAGTGCCGAGCACTTTCACGCCATAGCGTTCGAATACGCCACTGCGGTAGAGCTCTACGCCGCAGTTGAGGGCAGTCTGACCGCCGAATGATAGCAGCACGCCATCGGGGCGTTCTTTCTCGATAACGCGTTGCACGAAGTAGGGCGTTACGGGCAAGAAATATATTTGGTCGGCAACGCCTTCCGAGGTTTGCACGGTGGCGATGTTAGGGTTGATGAGTACGGTCTCGATGCCTTCTTCTCTCAACGCCTTGAGCGCTTGCGAGCCCGAGTAGTCGAATTCGCCGGCTTCGCCTATCTTCAACGCTCCCGAACCCAGGAGCAATACTTTCTTAATGGAGTTGTCTTTCATACGCTACAGCAATTTCACAAATTCATCGAAAAGAAATTCGGTATCGGTAGGACCCGAAGCGGCTTCGGGGTGGAATTGGGCCGAGAACCAAGGTTTGCTCTTGTGGCGTATGCCTTCGTTAGAGCCGTCGTTCATATTGGTAAACAGAGGTTCCCAGTCGCTGCCGAGGGTGGCATTATCTACGGCGTAGCCGTGGTTTTGCGATGTGATGAAGCATCGGTCGGTGCCTTCCATGCGCACGGGCTGGTTGTGGCTGCGGTGACCGTACTTGAGTTTGTAGATGCTTGCGCCGCCCGCCTTGGCAAGGAGTTGGTTGCCCATGCAGATGCCGAAGATGGGTCGGTGGCTAAGGCTCATTGCCTTGCGGATGTTTTCCACTGCTTCGCTGCAAGTGTCGGGGTCGCCCGGACCGTTGCTGATGAATAATCCGTGATAAGGAATAGCGGTGAAATCGTAGTTCCAAGGCACGCGAATCACCTCCACGCCGCGCTTTATGAGGCAGCGCAGAATGTTGGCTTTCACGCCGCAATCCACGAGCACCACCTTTTTCTCGGCACCCTCGTTGTAGCGAATTACTTCGCTGCACGACACTTTAGCCACGAAGTTTTCGCCCTCGTAGGTGGCTGTGGGGCATTGGTCGGGGCAGTCGTCGAACACTATCTTGCCCATCATCACGCCGTGTTCGCGAAGCACTTTGGTGAGATGGCGAGTGTCGATTCCTGTGATTCCCGGCACTTGTTCGCGCTTGAGCCATTCGGCGAGGCTTTCGGTAGCATTCCAGTGAGAGAAGCACTCCGAATAGTTGTTCACAATAATAGCTTCGGCGTGAATCTTGTCGCTTTCCATGAATGTGGGTATGCCGTTAGCCTCGATAGAGAACGGAGGCACACCATAGTTGCCCACCAAGGGATAGGTGAGCGTCATAAGTTGTCCGGCATACGAGGGGTCGGTAAGACTCTCGGGATAGCCCGTCATGGCGGTGTTGAACACCACTTCGCCCGCTACAGCCTTCTCGTAGCCGAACGATTTGCCATGAAATTGACAACCGTTGTCGAGTATTAAAGTTACATTTCTCATGTGCACTGATGTAGATATGTTTACTTTATATATTTTGTAATTACATTTTATTGCAAATATATGGTCTCGATATAGTCGATAAACGCCTGATTAACGAGTTTTCTGCCGCCCGGAGTGGGGTAGTTGCCGCTGAAGTACCAGTCGCCTGGGTGATTAGGGCAAGCCTCATGCAGCCCGTCGAGCGTCTGATACACCAGCTCAACCGGGGCGCTGATGTGGGCAGGTGTGAGCAGTTGGGCTATTTTTGCCGAGATTTCTTCGTCGGTGAACGGTGCGTAGATTTCCTGCACATAGTTCACTATTTCTTCTTTCGGCAACGATTGCTGCTGTTTAGCCTTGCGGTAAACGTCGTTGATTATGCCTTGCATATTGCGATCGTGGAGCAGCGCTATGGCGGCCTTGAAGGCTATGAATTGGTTCATGCTTGCCATGTCGATGCCATAATAGTCGGGGTAACGCACTTGGGGCGACGACGATACTATAATAATCTTTTTGGGGTTTAGGCGTCCGAGGATGCTAATGATGCTCTGCTTGAGCGTGGTGCCGCGCACTATCGAGTCGTCGATAATCACCAGATTGTCGATTTCGGGCTGCAGACTGCCGTAGGTGATGTCATACACATGGGCAGCCAAGTCGTTGCGGCTATTGCCTTCGGCGATGAAAGTGCGTAGCTTGATGTCCTTAATGGCCACTTTCTCGCTGCGGATGCGCTTGGCGAGTATCGCCACGAGGTCGTCGTGCTTAGGTTGATGCCCGAGTGCCTCTATTTCCTTTATTTTTTGCTGATTAAGGTAGTTGTCGAAACCTTCGAGCATGCCGTAGAATGCCACTTCGGCGGTGTTAGGAATGTAAGAGAATACGGTGTGCTCCAAGTCGTAGTCCACAGCCTTGAGAATAGGTTCTACAAGGAGTTCGCCCATGCGCTTGCGTTCGCGATAGATGTCGTAGTCGCTGCCGCGGCTGAAGTAGATGCGTTCAAACGAGCAGGCGCTTAGTGGCTTAGGCTCGTTGATCTGCGTGAGTCGCATTTCGCCTTTCTTGTTCATCAAGATGGCTTCACCGCGATTGAGTTCGTGAATTTGGTCGATTGGCACGTCGAAAGCCGTCTGAATTACGGGGCGTTCCGAAGCGAGCACCATCACCTCGTCGTCGATATACCAGAAAGCCGAGCGAATGCCCCAAGGGTCGCGCACGGCAAAACTCTCGCCGCTGCCAGTGATGCCGCACATCACATAACCGCCGTCCCAGGCGCCGCTTGTCCATCGCAGCACGTTGGAGAGGTCGATGTTATCTTCTATGGCGTGGGTGATGTCGAGGCCTTTAAGCCCCTCTTGCAGGAATCGCTGATAGAGGTGCTCCACCTCGCGGTCGAGCTTGTGGCCGAGTTCTTCGAGTATGATATAAGTGTCGGCATATTTGCGAGGGTGCTGTCCGTCGGCAGTGATTTCGGCAAATATTTCGTCAACGTTGGTAAGGTTAAAGTTACCGCACACGGCAAGGTTCTTGGCGCGCCAGTTGTTTCGGCGCAAGAAAGGGTGAACGTAAGATAGACCGCTCTTGCCAGTGGTGGAATATCGCAAGTGCCCCATGTAGAGTTCGCCTGCGAAGGGCAGATTGTGTTTAGCGTAATCGGCATCGGCAAGTTGCTCCTTCGAGAGGTCGGCATACTGGTTGCCGATGGTTTGGAAAATCTCGGTAATGGCACTTGTGCCGAGGGCTCTTTCGCGAAACATATATTCGTCGCCAGCCACAGCCTCGAGCTTCACGCAGGCTATTCCGGCTCCTTCCTGACCGCGATTGTGTTGCTTCTCCATGAGGAGGTACATCTTGTTGAGACCCCACATCCATGTGCCATACTTCTTTTGATAGTATTCGAGTGGCTTTAGCAGACGCACCATTGCCACACCACACTCATGCTTGATTGGTTCCATCGCTGCTTAGTATTAAATATTTTTTCGTATGCAAAGATAATAATCTGATTGTGTTGTAGGTGGAAAATCTGCTATTTTTTGAAATTTATTTTTCTGCAAAGTTGCAAATTATAATTAAATTGCATACTTTTGCTTCCGAATTGATGCAAATGTTGTCAAAATGATTATAAAATGAAATTAGAGCAAGTTTTTTTATAGAGAATCTTGAAGATTTCGATAATTTTGTAGGATAATTGAGTAATTTTGTGGCAAAGTGAACTTGCCGACATCTATGCAAGAGGTACGGCAGGCAAACTAAGAAGCAAAATAACGAAATAACAACGAACATTAATTACGCTAAGAATAATAATAATGTGATATAGGTTATGGCACTGGTCAACGAATTTTTTCTTGAATTACCAAGAAACAACATGTTCGCTACTATTGCACAGGAAGTGAAGATTTTCAATGTAATCCGACCTTCTACTGACCTTATCGACCTAAGTGTAAACGATGTGACTAACTCACTGGCTGCGCATGTGATAAAAGCCATGCACAGCGCAGTAGATGAGATGGCCGACGAAAAGACCTTTCATGGTTATGGGCCCGAGCAGGGATATAGTTTCCTGCGCGAACTGATTATCAAAAACGACTTTAACTCGCGTGGTATTCACCTCAGCACCGACGAGGTGTTTATCAACGATGGCATCAAGAGCGAAATAGGCAACATAGGCGAACTGCTATGCGGCGACAACGCCATAGGCGTGAGCGACCCCATCTACCCGGTGTATGTGGAGAGCAACGTGATATCGGGGCGAGCCGGAATATTTGTCAACGGCCATTGGAGCAATGTTATCTACCTCGATGGCAATGAGAACAATGGTTTCGTGCCGCAAATACCCGACCGACAGGTGGATATAGTGTATCTCTGCTCGCCAAACAATCCCACCGGCATGGCGTTCAGCAAGTCGCAGCTCAAGAAATGGGTGGATTATGCGCTTAAAAACAATGTGCTGATACTATTCGACGCCACCTACGAGGCGTATATCCAAGCGCCCAATATTCCGCACTCGATATATGAGATACGCGGAGCGAAAAAGGTGGCTATAGAGCTTCGAAGCTTCTCGCGAACGGCAGGATTTACTGGTATGCGCTGCGGCTACACCGTGATACCCCACGAACTGCATGTGCAGAACATCGAGGGCAAGAGCATATCGATGAATCAGCTGTGGAACCGCCGCCAAAGCATCAGGTTTAACGGTGTGTCGTATGTCACCCAGTGTGCCGCGGCAGCCATCTATACCGATGAGGGCAAGGCAGAGATTCGCAAGACTATCGACTACTATATGCGCAACGTGATGCTGATGCGACGCGAGCTGGCTCCCACAGGAGTGCGCCTATTCGGCGGCGAGCATGTGCCGTATCTCTGGATGAAAGTACCGCAAGGCACCACAAGCTACGACTACTTCAAGAAGATGCTCTACGGGGCGAATGTGGTGTGCACGCCGGGCACGGCGTTCGGACCGAGCGGCGAGGGATATGTGCGCCTGAGCGCTTTCGCATCCTACGACGACTGCCGAAATGCCGTGGAGCGACTCAAGAAGTGGCTTTAGGCAAGAGCGCAGTGGCGTGGGTGGCATAAGTGATAGTTAATTTAGGACAAAGGTAAAAAAGACGACACTAACAAGATTGTTAATATAAATTTTAGGTTTTATGTCACAGTTAAGATTTAGAGTTGTGGAAGAAGCCTTCAAGAAGAAGGCCGCAACTGTTGACGTGCCGAGCGGTCGCCCGAGCGATTATTTCGGCAAATTTGTGTTCAATCGTGAGAAGATGTTTAAGTATCTTCCGAGTGCAGTTTATGCCAAGTTGGTCGATGCTATCGACAATGGGGCAGCTCTCGACCGTTCGATTGCCGACACCGTGGCGGCAGGAATGAAGAAGTGGGCTACCGAACTGGGCGCAACGCACTACACACACTGGTTTCAACCGTTAACTGAAGGTACAGCCGAGAAGCACGATGCCTTCGTAGAACACGACGGAAAAGGTGGCATGATAGAGGAATTTTCGGGCAAGTTGCTTGTGCAGCAAGAGCCTGACGCCTCGAGTTTCCCTAACGGAGGTATTCGCAACACATTTGAGGCGCGCGGTTATAGCGCTTGGGACCCCTCATCGCCAGTTTTTGTGGTAGATGACACATTGTGTATCCCTACCGTGTTCATCGCCTACACCGGCGAGAGCCTCGACTACAAGGCACCGTTGCTCAAGGCATTGCATGCTGTGGATAAGGCAGCCGTAGAAGTTTGCCACTACTTCAATCCCGAAGTCAGCAAGGTGGTGGCTTATTTGGGTTGGGAACAAGAGTATTTCCTCGTTGACGAAGGCTTGTATGCAGCCCGTCCCGACCTATTGCTCACCGGCCGCACCCTTATGGGTCACGAAGCAAGCAAGAACCAGCAGCTCGAGGACCACTATTTCGGCGCTATTCCATCGCGTGTGGCTGCTTTCATGAGAGATTTAGAGATTCAAGCACTCGAATTGGGTATTCCGGTTAAGACTCGTCACAACGAGGTGGCTCCAAACCAATTTGAGTTGGCTCCAATATACGAAGAATGTAACTTGGCAGTGGATCACAACATGCTCATTATGTCGCTGATGAAGAAAGTGGCTCGCAACCACGGCTTCCGCGTGCTGCTCCACGAAAAACCATTCAAGGGCGTTAACGGTTCGGGCAAGCACTGCAACTGGTCGCTCGGCACCGACACCGGTTCGCTGCTTATGGCACCGGGCAAGACCGCCGAAGAAAATCTTCGTTTCATCACATTTGTGGTAAATACCCTTATGGCTGTATATCACCACAACGGCTTGCTAAAGGCTTCGATTATGAGCGCTACCAATGCTCACCGCTTGGGCGCTAACGAGGCACCACCAGCCATCATCTCGTCGTTCCTCGGATCGAAGGTAAATGAGGTGCTCAATCACCTCGAAGACAGCCTCGACGAAGACCTCGAAGCTCTTGGCAGCAAGCAAGGCATGAAGCTCGACATCTCGCAGATTCCGGAACTGCTTATCGATAACACCGACCGCAACCGCACATCGCCATTTGCCTTCACCGGCAACCGCTTCGAATTCCGCGCTGTGGGTTCGGAAGCCAACTGTGCAAGTGCTATGATTGCGCTCAACGCTGCCCTTGCCGACCAGTTGACCAAGTTTAAGGCACAAGTGGATGCGCTCATCGCTGCCGGCGACACCAAGACCACTGCTATCCTCAAGGTGCTTCGCCAATGCATCAAGGAATGCAAACCAATACGCTTCGATGGCAACGGTTACAGCGACGAATGGGTAGAAGAAGCTAAGGAGCGCGGTCTCGACTGCGAAACCAGCTGCCCAGTTATCTTCGACAACTATTTGTCGGAATCGAGCATTGCAATGTTTGAATCGACCGGCGTAATGACCAAGAAGGAGCTTGAGGCTCGCAACGAGGTTAAATGGGAAATGTACACCAAGAAGATTCAGATAGAGGCACGCGTGCTCGGCGATTTGGCTATGAATCACGTTATCCCTGTGGCTACCGAATATCAGAGCCGCTTGATTGACAATGTGTATAAGCTCCGCGACTTGTTCTCGGCTGAAAAGGCTGAAGCATTGTCGAGCATGAACGTGAAGTTGATTGAAGACATTGCACAGCACACTATCTACATCACCAAGCATGTGGATGACATGATAGAGGCTCGCAAGGTGGCTAACCGCATCGAGAGCGAACGCGAAAAGGCTATCGCTTATCACGATACAGTGGCTCCTATGCTTGAAGATATCCGCTATCACATCGACAAGCTCGAATTGATAGTAGATAACCAAATGTGGACTTTGCCTAAGTACAGAGAACTGCTATTTGTTCGCTAATTACTTGGCATCGACACTCTCATAAGTTTGAAAGCTTTTTGATTTATTTTTAATAGGGAGAGAGGGGCGTGGCAACTGTTTGAAGTTGTCCGCCCTTCGTTTTTTTCGTGTTGATGAGTGTTATGAGTTGATGAGAGAGATGAGTTGGGCAAGTTTTTATATCT
>CALZAF010000035.1 GCA_945612775.1 uncultured bacterium
CAGCCAACATCAAGACCGAGGCAGAATATGATGCCGAGACTGGCTGTTATATAGTGCGTACTAAATTGGGCGACAGAGAGATAACTACGCCATTCATGCTATCGGCCGCTGAATACAATGATATGGAGTTGCGCCGCTCGATGCAGCAATACTACTATCAGAAAAACACCGAAACAGCCGAAGAAAAGAAAAAAGACCCATTCAATTTCCTCGATATGCAGTTTGGACTCGGACCACTCGATAAGGTGTTCGGTCCCGGCGGTGTGCAACTCAAGACCCAAGGTTCGGTAAAGATTACCATGGGCATAAAGTCGAATAAGACCGACAACCCAGCGCTCTCGTTGGGCGCACGCCGAAAGACATATTTCGACTTCGATCAGCAGATTCAAGCCAATATCAACGCCTCGATAGGCGACAAGATGAAGTTCGATATGAGTTATAACACAGGCGCTACATTCGACTTCGACAATAAGAATCTGAAACTCGCCTACGAAGGCAAGGAAGATGAAATCATCAAGAATATTGAAGCCGGTAACGTGAGCATGACCACCGGGTCGTCGCTCATACGCGGTAGCACGTCGCTATTTGGTATCAAAACCAAGCTGCAATTCGGCAAACTCACTGCTACAGCGCTCGTGTCGCAACAGAACTCGCAGACACAGACGGTGAATACCCAAGGCGGTGCCCAGACCACCAATTTCACCATCACAGCCGACCAATACGATAAGAATCGACACTTCTTCTTGGCACATTGGTTCCGCGACAATTACGATCAGTTTGCATCAACTCTGCCGCTGGTGTCGAGCGGTATAAGCATCACGCGCATAGAGGTTTGGGTGACCAATAAGCGCGGTGATTACACCAATTCGCGCAACCTTATGGCATTTATGGATGCCGGCGAAAACTCGCGTCTTGCCAATAGCCACTGGCAAGGCAATATGGCAGTGCCAGTGCCATGCAACTCCTCGAACAATTTGTTCAGCGAACTCAATACGTCGTATCCCGATGCACGCTTTATCGACCAAGTGAGCTTGGCGCTCGAGCCGCTCGAGGCTTACGGCTTCGAGGGCGGCCGCGACTACGAAAAAGTGGAAAGCGCACGCTTGTTGTCGGCGAGCGAATATACCCTTAATAGCACATTAGGCTACATCTCGCTCAAGAGCGCGCTCAACGACGACGAAGTGCTTGCTGTGGCATATCAATACACCTATCGCGGGCAGACCTATCAAGTGGGCGAGTTCGGCTCGGATGTAGCATCTACCAAGGAATCGCTCTATGTGAAGATGCTTAAAGGCACCACCATCTCCACCAAGTTGCCAATGTGGGATTTGGCTATGAAAAATGTGTATTCGCTTGGCGCATATCAGATACAGTCGTCGAGGTTTAAACTAAATGTGAAATATCTTAGCGACACCACTGGCATTTATCTCAATTATCTGCCGGCAGGAGCTATCAATGGTCAGCCGCTCATCCGCGTGATGAATCTCGACCGACTCGATTCAAACCGTCAGCCAAATCCCGATGGACTCTTCGACTTTATCGAAGGCTATACGGTAAATTCGTCGAACGGCAAGGTGATATTCCCCGTAGTGGAACCATTTGGCGAGCATCTTGCCAAGAAAATAGGTAATGACGCAATAGCGAAACAATTTGTTTATCAAGAACTTTACGACTCAACCCTCACCGTAGCGCAGCAGTTCCAGGATAAGAATAAATTTGTGCTCGAAGGCGAATATCAAGCATCGAGCGGTTCACAAATTCGCCTGAATGCTATGAACGTGTCGCGCGGATCGGTGGTGGTGACAGCCGGAGGCGTGCCATTGACTGAAAATAGCGACTATACCGTTGACTACAACATGGGTGTGGTAACTATCATCAACCAGAGCATCATAGATGCCGGCACAAACATCAGTGTAACCCTCGAGGACCAAGCCGCATTCAGCACCCAGCGAAAGACCCTGCTCGGACTCGACTTGAACTATAAATTTAATAAAGATTTCAATATAGGAGCCACCATAATGCACTATGGAGAGAAGGCAATCACCGAAAAAGTGTCGATAGGTAACGAGCTTATCAACAACACTATATGGGGCGTGAATATGTCGTTCAACAAGAGTTTTATGTGGCTTACCAACCTGCTCAACAAGATACCTACGGTGAATGCTACAGCTCCATCTACGATAGCCTTCACTGGCGAATTTGCCCAACTTATTCCGCATCAGCAAAAGACGGGTTCGAATAAGGGTAGTTCGTATATCGACGATTTCGAATCCACCCAGTCGGGCATCGACCTGCGTTCGCCTTATTCGTGGTTCTTGAGCGGCACGCCATACGACAACACCGCCAGTCCGCTATTCCCAGAGGCTGCGTTGAGCAACAATATCGATTACGGCAAAAATAGGGCATTGCTCTCGTGGTATTATATCGACCGCATGTTCACCATGCGTAATAGTTCGCTTGCTCCAGGTTATATCAAGAATGACTTGAAGCAACTTTCTAACCCCTATGTGCGCGAAGTGACATACGCCGAAGTTTACCCGGGTCGCGAATTGAGTTATGGCGAGTCATCGACCCTCCAGACACTAAACCTATCGTTCTACCCGAACGAGCGCGGTCCTTACAACCTCGATTCCGATGGGCTTAACAGCGATGGAACACTTGCTTTCCCGGAACGCCGATGGGGTGGCATTATGCGCAAGCTCGACCAGACCGATTTTGAGCTCTCGAATATCGAGTACATACAATTCTGGTTGCTCAATCCATTCCTCGACGAGGAAGACGACAACAAAGAAGGCGGCGACCTGTATTTCAACCTCGGCGAACTCAGCGAAGATGTGCTAAAGGATGGATTGAAGAGCTACGAAAACGGATTGCCTTACGATGGCGACAACACCTACATTAAGGAAACCGTCTGGGGCAAGGTTTCGACCAAGACATCGTTAACCTACGCCTTCGACAATGCCGAAGGGTCGCGCAAGAAGCAAGACGTGGGTCTAAACGGACTATCTACCGAGGAAGAAATGAATTTCCCGACTTATAGTGAATATGTGAGCAAGCTGCGCCAGAAGTTGCCAGCGGCTACCATCGAAGCCATGGAACAAGACCAGTTCTCGCCAATCAACGACCCAGCGGGCGATAATTATCACTTCTATCGCGGCTACGACTACGACGAACAGAAATTGTCGGTTCTCGAGCGCTATAAGCACTACAACGGCACCGAGGGCAACTCGCTCTCGCCCGACGACGTTGACGACAAGCTCTATCAGTCGGCGCGCAGCGTGCCCGATGTGGAGGATATCAACCAAGACAATACGCTCAACCAGTATGAGCGCTACTACCAATATAAGATTTCGATTCGCCCCGAAGATTTGGTGGTGGGCAAGAATTATATTACCGACAAGCAAGTGTCGAAGGTACCCACCCGCGACGGCGAAGGTCTGAATGTGGAATGGTATCAATTCACCATCCCATTGAGCGACTATGAGAAGATAGTGGGCTCGATGAGCGATTTCTCTACCATTCGTTTCATAAGAATGTTTATGACCAACTTTAAGAAGCCTATCCACTTGCGCTTTGCATCGCTCGAGTTGCTCAAGGGCGAGTGGCGTAGCTACGACTATAATCCCGATGAACGAGTGAATGTGCCAGCCGAAGGCGAATTGGCAGTTACCGCAGTGAATATCGAGGAGAATGCAGGTCGCGAGCCAGTGAACTATGTTCTGCCTCCAGGTGTGACCCGTATAGTAGATTCAGGTCAGTCGCAGATTACACAGCTCAACGAGCAGTCGATGTCGCTGAAGGTTACCAACCTTCCTGCAGGAGCATCGCGCGCCGTGTATAAGAACTCCAACCTCGACCTTCGCATCTATCGCCGCTTGCAGATGTTTATCCACAACGAGGCGTTGATAGAAGATGTAACCTCGCTGCGCGACGGCGAAGTGTCGGCATTTGTGCGCCTCGGTTCTGACGTTAAGAATAACTATTACGAATATGAAATTCCGTTGACGGTGACTCCGCCAAGGTCGAATTATAGCACCTATAGCAGCAGCGACCAGTATGCCGTATGGCCAGAGGCAAATATGCTCGATTGCGAACTCGATGTGTTTACCGCGGTGAAGAAAAATCGTAATGCACAGAAGATGCAAGGCGTAAGCGGCGTGTCTTATACAGAGCGATTCACCGAGGACGACCCCTCGAATCCTAAGAATAAGGTCACTGTGCTTGGTAACCCATCGTTGAGCGACGTGAAGGTGATGATGATAGGTGTTCGCAACAACACCGGCACCACCAAGGAGTGCACCGTTTGGGCTGATGAACTCCGTGTGACCGACTTTGCTCAAGACGGCGGTTGGGCAGCTAATGCCACTATGACGCTCGGCATGAGCGACATAGCCACCGTGAATGCAGGTTTCCATAAGGAGACCGTTGGCTTCGGTTCGGTAGATCAAGGTCTTAGCGGCAGAAATCTCGACGATTATCAGCGCTACAACGTGGCAGTGCAGGTGGATGTGGGTCGCTTCTTGCCAAAGAAGGTAAATCTTAAGGCACCAGTGTATTATTCTGTAACTCAAGAGGATAATACGCCTAAGTATAACCCGCTCGACAAGGACGTTCTGCTCGATGATGCCCTCGATGCGTGCGCTACCGAGCATCAGCGCGACTCTATCAAGTCGTTTGCGGTAACCAATAAGCGAGTGGAGAGCTTTAGCATTTCAGGCTTGCGATTCGACGTTAAGAGCAAGCTTCCTATGCCTTGGGACCCAGCCAACTTTGTGTTCAATTACTCGTCGAATAAGCGTCACAACGAAGACCCCGATAACGAGTATGAAAACACCAACGACTATCGCGGCAGTTTCCAATATAATTATGCTCCAGCGTTTAAACCATTCAAGCCACTTAAGGGCTTGAATCCAAAGAGCAAGAGCAAGAACTTGAAGTTCTTGCGCGAATGGGAATTCAACTGGTTCCCACAGCAGCTTAGTTTCATCACCAGCATCAACCGCTCTTACTATGAACAGCAGACCCGCAACGAAACCGACATGGATGTGGATTTGCCAGTGGCTGTGAGCAAGAATTTCTTGTGGGATCGCCAGCTCTCTTTGACATGGAACTTCACCAAGTCGCTCAACATGTCGTTTAAGTCGAACACCACAGCGCACATCGAGGAACCGATAGGGCAAGTAAATAAGAAACTCTTCCCCGATGAATATCGCGAGTGGCGCGACTCGGTATGGCGCAGCATCACCAGCCTGGGTACGCCGTATAACTACAATCAGACTTTCACGGCATCGTATAAGGCACCGTTTAACAAGATTGCCTTCTTAGACTTCATCAATGCCAACGCTTCGTATAACTCCACCTACGATTGGGAACGCGGAACGGTTTACGATGATGTTGCATCGGGTAACACCATCTCCAACCAATCTACCTTTACCGTAGATGGCAGATTCAACCTGCTAAACCTTTACAATAAGAGCAAGTATCTGAAGAAGATTAACGACCGCTTCGGTGGCAGTAAGCGTAATACACCTAATAGCAAGAAGCCTAAGAAATTTGTGCGTACAATTACGCTTAAAGAAGATACCACAGTCACCATAAAGCATAATTTGAAGACCAAGAAGGTGAAACTATCGGCGCATACCACCGATGGCAAACCATTCACCGTGAAGATGCGCGTGGTGGATGAAAATAATGTGGAAATCCTCACCAAGGTGAACAAGAACTTGAAGTTTACCATCCTTGAAGACAATAAGGAGGTTAAGAACGTGTGGACCGAGCTGGCAGCATACTCGCTTCGAGGCTTGATGTCGGTGCGCAGCTTCAATATCAAGATTCGCAACACCCAGTCGGTGTCGTTGCCTCAGTTTATCCCAGAAATAGGCGACATATTCGGTCAGAATAACAACTACGATATGCTATCGCCAGGACTTGACTTCGCATTCGGCTTCATCGACGAAAGTTACATAGATAAAGCAAGGGAAAGAGGTTGGCTTATGTGCGATGAGACGCAGACCACTCCAGCCATCTTCTCGCGCGCTCAAGAAGTGTCGATAGATGCCACCTTAGAGCCAGTGCCTGGCCTAAAGATTACGCTCACTGGCAATCGCACCGACAACCGAAGCGACCAGATGATGTTTATGTACGACGACATGAGCACCATCTATTCGGGAACCTACACCAAGACCCACATGGCGCTTGCAACGGCGCTTCGAGGATGCTCGTCGGACAACGGTTACCAGAGCGCAGCGTTCGACCAATTCTTAAGCAATATTCCAGTTATAGCCGACCGCATCAGGTCGCGTTATGAAGGCCGATTGTATCCGCAGCGCGGATTCCTATCTACATCGCACTGGGCGCAGCAGCCATTCTCGACCGAGGTAGGCGACGTGAGCAGCATGAATAGTGATGTGCTTATTCCTGCCTTTATAGCAGCCTATTCGGGCAACGATGTAAATAAGGTTAACCTTTCGCCATTCCCGGGACTTCAATCGATATTGCCAAACTGGCGCGTAACTTACAATGGACTGAGCAAGCTCGAGGTGTTTAAGAAGTGGTTTAAATCGGTGGAGATAAGTCACGCTTATCAGTGTACCTATTCGGTAGGTTCATACACTTCGTATAGCGACTGGGTGGGCATAGGCGACGGTCTCGGCTTTACGCAGGACGTTACTACAGGCAATCCACTGCCATCGTCGCCCTACAATATCACTTCGGTAACCATCACCGAGAAGTTCGCTCCACTTGTGGGCGTAAAGGTAACGCTCAAAAACAATATGACCCTCAATGCCGAGTATCGCGATAGCCGCACATTGTCGCTCAATTCGTCGGCAGGACAGATTGTAGAAGCAGGACAGAAGTCGCTGAAGTTTGGCGCCGGTTACAAGATAGCAGACTTCAATACTGTGCTGAAGTTGAAGGGCAAACAAAGCAACGTGAGCAACGACTTGACGCTCAACCTCGACTGCTCGTTCAACAACAACACAGCGCTGATACGCAAGATAGAGACAGGCTTGACGCAAGCCACCAGTGGAGCCCGATCGCTTACCATCAACCTCACAGCCAACTATGTGGTGAGCAAGCGACTCACGCTCGGAGCATACCTCGACCACCAAGTGAACACTCCGCTTGTGTCATCTACGGCATACCCAACATCGAATAGCAATTTCGGCATTTCGGTGAATATGCAGCTTGCCAAGTAATATGCTAAGTGGTGATATTGTCGCTTTTAACGCCAATATTGACCCTAAAGAGAAACAAAATGGATCAAAATACAAATATTTTCGGCATTTATCCTTATATTTGTAGCAATATTGGGCTAAAATGCTTAGTTCAAAATATAAAAAGTGACTGACGAGAAAATGATAATATAATATGGACGCAAATTTGAAAAAACAACTTATTGCTGACAGCACAGGTTTGGCAACATATGAATATATAGCAAACAACATCGACACCATCGATGCCGATTTGCCTGAATTGGTGGAGATAATAGTGAATGTGGATACTAGCGGGCAGTTTGTGGTGAGCACAGCACGCTATCTGCATGCCATCAACGCCGAGCAGTATGCAGCCAGCATCGATGTCCTGGTGAAAGCCGCAATCGAGAAAGATCGCGAGCACAAATATCTTGGCGACCTTGTGGCAAGCCTCTATGGCTCCGACTATAAGGAACATGCCGCGGAACTAAGCGTAGCCGACGACAATTTCCGTCGCATCTACAAGCGCTTGTATCCGTCAACAGTGATTTAAACCAAATCTCTTATCTATGAAACGAATATTTTTATTGGGTGCTACCGTTCTGACAATGGCATTTGGATGCACTCAGGCATCAAACACCGAAGAAAAACAGACTACAACAATCAAAAAAGAAGCAAAAATGGACTTGAAATCATGCACCAAGGTTGAGATTAAGACCTCATTGGGCGACATAGAAGTGGCGCTCTATAACGAAACGCCACAACACCGCGACAACTTCATTAAGTTGGTAAAAGAGGGTTACTACGATGGCGTATTGTTCCACCGCGTAATCAATGAATTTATGATTCAGACAGGCGACGGCAACTCAAAAAACGCCAAGCCAGGCGAACGCTTAGGCAATGGCGAGCCGGGTTACACATTGCCAGCCGAATTTGTTTATCCTAAGCTTTTCCACAAGCGTGGAGTGTTGGCAGCTGCCCGCTTAGGCGACCAAATGAATCCAGAACGCCGTTCTTCGGGTTCGCAATTCTATATCGTAACCGGCAAGAAGTTCACTGCACAGCAATTGGCACAGATGGAAAGCAGCCGTCGCAACAAGCAACTGCAAGCCGTGTTCAACGAACTTGCTGCACCACACCGCCGCGATGTGATGACATGGCGTCGCGAAGGCAATAATGCCGCCATCGACTCGCTGCAGAACAAACTCGTGGCAGAAGCCGAAGCCAAGGTGGCAGAGCAGGGCGCATTTACATTCACTGCAGCCCAGCTTGAGGCATATCAGAGCGTGGGCGGCACACCACACCTCGATGGCGAATACACCGTGTTTGGCGAGGTAACCAAGGGCATGGATGTGGTAGAGAAAATCGAGAAATCGAAGACCGACCGCAACGACCGTCCGGAGGAAGACGTAAAGATAATAAAAATGACAGTAAAGAAATGATTGCTCATCGTAGATGATAACATTTTCTAAATACACTCTAAGCAACGGACTCCGATTGCTTCATCACTTCGACGCTACCACACAGATGGTGGCGTTGAATTTAAGATATGATGTCGGTTCGCGCGACGAAGACGAGAATCGCACTGGTTTGGCGCATCTTTTCGAACACTTGATGTTCGGCGGATCGCTTAACGCACCCGGCTTCGACGAGGAATTGCAACGCGCAGGCGGGTCGTGCAACGCCTGGACAAGCAACGACGTTACCAACTATTATGAGATATTGCCAGCGCAGAATATCGAGACTGCATTTTGGCTCGAAAGCGACCGCTTGCTCAACCTCTCGCTCAGCGACGAAGCCATAGCGGTGCAGAAGAGTGTGGTGATAGAGGAATTCAAACAACGCTATTTAAACCGGCCTTATGGCGACCTTAATCACTTGATGGCAGACTTGGCATATACCAAGCACCCATATCGATGGCCAGTGATAGGCAAGGAAGTGAGCCACATCGCCGATGCCTCAGCCGACGAGATACGACGCTTCTTCTACGACCACTACGCGGTCAACAATATGGTGATGTGCGTATCGGGCAATGTGACATTCGACCGTGCCGTAGCGCTTGCCGAAAAGTGGTTTGGCGACATAGAGCCTCGCCAAGTGGCAACTCGCTGTTTGCCTGTAGAACCACGCCAGACCGAGGCGCGCGTGAAGAAGGTGCATCGCGAAGTGCCCGAAAACACTATTTCTTATGCCTTTCACATGTGCGGCGCTAAGAATCCCGATTATTTCGCTTGCGACTTGCTGAGCGATGTGCTGTCGAACGGACTTTCGTCGCGATTCTATCGCAATCTGCTGCTGAAAACCAATATGTTTACCGACCTTGATGCGTCGATAGGCGGCAGAGTGGATCCCGGACTGATGCACATCTTTGCCCGCCTAAGCAACGGAGTTGACATAGATGAGGCAAAGCAAGCCATAGATGCCGAAATAGAAAAACTAATAACAGATGGCGTGACCGAAGACGAACTCATGCGCTACGCCAATAAATTTAATGCCCGCGAACTCTACGAGAATGTGGGCTACGATGCAGTGGCAGAGAAACTTTGCCACTACGAACTCTTGGGCGATGCCAATGGCATCAATCTCGACCCTGAAGCATACTATAAAGTCACAGTAGATGATATGAATCGAGTGGCTGCCGATGTGTTCCGTGCCGATAATAGTTCGGTTATCTATTACGGTCCGTCGGTAAAATAACGAACAGCTTTTTGAAGATTTTTACTTGGAGATTTTGCGTCTTATGAACAAGTTTTTTAGATTGGCGATGCGATGCGCATTTGCCGTTATCGCAGCAATATGTGCAGCAGCCGCGTTTGCCGTAGAGCCATCGGGCACACTGCCAGTGATTTACATCAATACCGAGGACGGCATGGAAATAACCTCCACCGAGGACTACCTAACAGCCACACTTTATGTGGATGCCAACGGTGTGGAGGGCTTCGAAAATATTGGCAGCGCCGATGCTCCGATATCTCTGCAAATCAAGGGTAGAGGCAACTACACTTGGTCCAGTTTCGACAAAAAGCCTTATCGACTGAAACTGACATCGAAAACTGCATTGCTCGGGTTGAAAAAGAATAAGCACTTTGCACTCTTGGCGCATGCCGACGATGAACTCGCATTTCTGCGCAATACTGTGGGATTTGAGATTAGCCGCCGAGTGGGGCTCGAATATACGCCGGCACAGCAGCCGTGCGAATTGGTGCTTAATGGCGACTATCGCGGACTATATCTGCTCACCGAACACATCCGCGTGGATGCTGACCGCGTAAACGTGACCGAACAGGCTGATTATGAAACCCTTGCCGAAAACATTACCGGCGGGTGGCTCGTGGAAATCGACAATTATGATGAGACGGAGCAGATAAAAATTACCGATGGCAACGGCGAAGTGATGCGTTTCACCTATAAGTCGCCCGATTTGCTGTCGGAGGAGCAGGCTGCATATCTGCGCAACCTTGTGGAAACTGTTAATACCGCCATCTTTGATAGCGACAAGACCTCGACCAAATGGCAAGACTATATCGACATCGACGAATTGGCTAAATTCTACATTGTGCAAGAGGTGCTCGACAACTGCGAATCGTTTCATGGCAGCTGCTATTGGCACAAGGAACGCGGCGAGAACACCAAGATAAAATTTGGACCTGTGTGGGATTTCGGCAACGTCTTCCGCCGCAGCAATTTGGCATTCGTTTATAGCAATCCGCCATTTCATCAGCATTGGATAGGTGAGATAACCAAGTTCCCGGCGTTCCAAGATGCAGTGAAGCGGCATTGGGAAGCCTTTGTGGCTACGTCGGCTTCGCTCGATGGATTTATTAACGATTTTATCGCCAAGATATCGGATGCTGCAGCGAGCGACTACGAGCGTTGGCCAAAATATGGCAACTGGGATGTCGATGCCTCGAAGAACAAATTTCTCAACAAGATGCGTAATAAAATCTTTTGGCTCGACAGCCAATGGCGAGGCACAGAAGTGCCGCAAGCCTATTATATTTGCGGAGCATCGAGTGTGTTGGGAGGATGGATGCCGGGTTCTGCGCCGATGTTTGGCTACGATATTGCCACAGGCATCTATAGCCTCAATCTTGATTATGTAGATAGGCTCACTTCGGGTTTTAAGATTTTGGGCCAACAGTCTTGGGGAGGCATCGAATACGGCTCAAATGGCAGTTATATCGACTTAAATGCCGATTACGAACTTGGCATTACCACAAATGGTGACATTAAATTCCAATCGACCGAATCGTTGAGCAACGTGACGGTCACACTGCGTGAAGTGGCGGATAAGATAGTGATTAAAATTGCTCAAAAGGAGTCGGGACTTGATGAAAACTTTGCCCATGATGGCGAAATTACATTGGCTACAAGTGCAGGAATGCTGTATGTGGCATCGGCGCGACGCATGGATGTGGCTGTGTATTCGTTAGAGGGTCGCTGCTGGTTTGCCCAGAGCGTAGAAGGTGATGCTTCGGTGGCTTTGCCAGCCGGAATATATATTGTGAAGTCGGGAGGCAGCAGCGCCAAGGTGGCAGTGCCGTAATGAGATATAAAAAAGAAAAAAGCATCGAGAAATCGATGCTTTTTTCAGTGATTTGCTTCGGTGCGCATGAAGGGACTCGAACCCCCACGCCTCTCGGCACTAGATCCTAAGTCTAGCGCGGCTACCAATTACGCCACATGCGCAAATCGTGATGCAAAGTTACAAATTATTTTTGAAATACAAGCATAATCGGATGAAATTTTTCAGAATATAGCCAAAAACCGCACAAAAATCGCTGTCGTAGCATATCTGGATGCCCTTTTGAGTCGCGATAAATGGCGATAAATGATGTATAATGGAAGAAATTGTCGCTTTTAAATGTAGAAAGGTATGCAAAAAGAGTTAGAATTACCTAATAGTTTTGTGTGGCAAAATATATTTTCGTAATTTTGTGATTGCTAAAATTTTGACAATGAGTAAAACAAAGATATTGATAATGTCGATGGTATTGGCGTCGCTGGCGTCTGTGGCAAGCGCGTGGGCTGCGAAGCGCCAGAAAGTGGCACCTTCGTATGCGTGGACCATTTCAGAGCCATTGGGGCTGCACTTTCCCGGTACAATCGACACCTTGCAGTATAACTACTACCGCACAGCTATACCTTCGCTCGTGAGCCATGCCTATGCCACAACCGGCAACTATGGCGCAGAAGGTCAGAATCAGATTTTTTTCGAGCGTTCGGCAACATCCGATTTCTTCTTCGAAGATGCCCTTGAGGCTTGGTTGCCTTCAGTGGCTACACAGGTGTATTACAACACCCGCATACCTATGACGCTGATGTCCTACACCTTTGGCGGCAATCGTAATAGCAATCAAGACCGCTTCAAGACCGAATTTTCGGGCAATGTCAACAAGGCAATTCAGGTGGGTGCAGCCATCGATTATCTCTATAGCAAGGGCTCCTACGATGCTCAAGCCGATAAGGATTTCACTTGGCGATTTTTTGGCTCGTATATAGGCGACCGCTATGAGATGCAGGCATTCTTCAACAACTACAACATGCTTAACAAGGAGAGTGGTGGCATCACCGACGACCGTTACATTACCGACCCGGCAGTGGTGCAGGGCGGTGTGACCAAGGTGGATACCAAGACCATACCTACCCATTTCACTAATGCCCACTCGCAGGTGTGGGGCAAGGAATTCTATATGAATCACCGCTACAAGGTAGGCTATTATCGCCATTGGACCGACTCTCTGCCCGACACCGTGATGCAGATGAAAGAATATGTGCCCGTTACGAGCTTCATTTGGACTATGAAGTATAAGAACAATAAGCACATGTATCTCAACGAGAGCGGTTCGCAAGATGCAGCATACTTCGATGCCAATTATCTAAGCACCGATGGGTCGAACGACAATACACGAATGTGGAAACTTACCAATACATTCGGCATTGATATGCTCGAAGGTTCGCACGACTGGGCAAAATTCGGCGTTTCGGCTTATGCAACACATGAAATCAGAAAATACACTCAGACCGTAGATTCAATTACGGCTAATTTCGACCCCGAATCGGGGCTTACACCGCTGCCTGAGGGTATAGTTGTGCCCGACAACGAGACCGAAAACGTGATGTGGGTGGGCGGACAGCTCACCAAGCGCAATGGTTCGATTCTGACCTACGACGTAGATGCCCGCTTCGGCTTGATAGGTACGGTGGTGGGAGATGTGAGCGTGAAAGGTAATATTCACACTCGCATGAAGCTCTTCGGCGACTCGGTGCGCGTGAGTGCATTCGGATATTTCAAGAACGAAGAAGTGCCGTATTTCATGAAGAAGTATCGCTCCAATCACTATGTGTGGAACAACGATTTGGGCAAGGTGCGACGCTTTAGAGCAGGTGGCGAACTATATGTGCCACAGACTGCTACACGCTTGAATGCCGGCTACGAAACATTGCAGAACTACGCATATTTCGGCAACGATGGCACCCCGATGCAGGAAAGTTCGGCGGTGCATGTGTTCAGCGCTACACTCGACCAGCGTTTGCGTTTTGGAGCATTCTGCTGGGATAATTTGATAACCTATCAGACTACATCTAACGAGAATGTGCTGGCATTGCCAAATCTGGCAGTGTATAGCAACCTATATTTGAATTTTGCTATCGCCAAGGTGCTGAAAGTGCAGCTCGGCGTGGATTGCAACTACTACACCGAGTATTATGCGCCTCGCTACAATCCTGCCACAATGACCTTCCACACTCAGCAGGAAGTGAAATGCGGTAACTTTGCGTTCATGAACATTTATGCCAACTTCAAACTGAAGAAAACCCGCTTCTTTGTGGCAATGACTCACGTCAATCAGGGTATGTTCGGCGGCGACAATTATTTCTCTACTCCGCACTATCCGCTCAATCCACGACGCCTGCAGATGGGTGTGTCGGTAGATTTCACAAACTAATAACTATCGCGCATGAGAGAGAATTTCAAAATCAAGAAAGGTCAGCCGGTGCTCTATTTGGTGCTGCTGGTGGCTGCGGTGGCTATGATGGCAACGCTGCGACAGTGCGCTAACGGCGGCGCGGCAAACGGAGATGCACGCCCAGCCGACGACGACACCATAAGAGTGGCAATAGAATATTCGCCGCTGATGTGCTACACCTACGCCGATACCCTTGGCGGATTTAATTACGACCTTATACGCCTAATCTCATATCGTCAGAAGCGCCCGGTGAAATTTTATCCTATGGTAGCGCTGCAGAAGGCTGTCGATGACCTCGAAGCCGGAAAGGTGGATATGATAGTGGCGCAATTCCCTGTTACCAAGGAAAATCGCGCAAAATTGCTGTTTTCCGATGAGGTTTACATCGACAAGCAGGTGCTGGTGCAACGCAAGGATTCGGTAGGGCAGGTAAAGATAAAGAATCAGCTATATCTTGCCGGCACCACAGTGCATGTGGTGATGGGTTCCCCGATGAAGAATCGCATCGCCAACCTTAGCCAAGAGATAGGCGACACTATCTATGTGGCTGAGGATGAACTCTATGGTCCGGAGCAACTGTTCCTGCAAGTAGCCACAGGAGAGATAGATTATGCGGTGATAAATGGCAGAATAGCGCGCAATATGGCGCAAAACTATAAGAATGTGGATGTTAGCACGTCAATCAGTTTCTCGCAGATTCAGGCGTGGGCATTCCGCATCGATAATACCGCCCTTCAAGCCGATGTGAACGCATGGCTTGCATCGGTGAAGGAAACTCCAGAATATAAGCATCTGCTCGATCGCTATCTCGAGCAATAATAGCAATTAAACTGCTGCTATGGATAAGGCACTTCAACTCTTGAAAAGCATTTACGGCTACGACTCGTTCAGACCGCTTCAGCGGGAAATTATCGACCATGTGGTGGCTGGGAACGATGCCTTGGTGCTGATGCCTACCGGTGGAGGAAAGTCGATTTGCTACCAAATACCGGCGCTTATGCTCGATGGTGTGGCGCTCGTGGTGTCGCCGCTCATCTCTCTGATGAAAGATCAGGTGGATGCTCTGCAAGCCAATGGGGTGGCGGCCGATGCTCTGAATAGCAGCAACGAAGAGTATGCCAACCGAGTAATACGCGAGCGTTGCGAGAATGGTGTGCTAAAGATTCTGTATATTTCGCCCGAGCGGCTGATGCTCGAGATACCTTGGCTGCAGCAGTGTGTGAAGGTGTCGATGATAGCCATTGACGAGGCGCACTGCGTGTCGCAATGGGGACATGATTTTCGCCCTGAATATACTCAGCTTGGTGTGCTTAACGAGGTTTTCCCCGATGTGTCCAAACTTGCCTTGACAGCTACAGCCGACAAGGTGACAAAAGCTGATATTGTGGAGCAACTTCGCCTTCGTGACCCGAAAATATTCATCAGCAGTTTCGACCGTCCAAATTTGAGCCTCGATGTGCGCAAGGCATATATGAAACGCGACCGCATGCGCACTATTTTAGACGTTATCGGCAGGCACCCTAACGAAAGCGGCATCATATATTGCCTATCGAGAAAAGGTGCGGAAACCATGGCTGACGATTTGAGGGAAAAAGGAGTATCGGCGGGCGTCTATCACGCCGGATTGTCGTCGGATGAGCGAAGCAGAGTGCAAGATGACTTCATCAACGACCGCGTGATGGTGATATGTGCCACAATAGCCTTCGGTATGGGCATCGATAAGAGCAATATTCGCTTTGTGATACATAACAATCTGCCCAAGAGCATCGAGAGTTTCTACCAAGAGATAGGTCGCGGAGGCAGAGACGGTTTGCCCACCGAGACAATACTATTTTACAACCTGCAAGACCTGATTTCGCTCCGAAATTTTGCCGAGGAGAGTGGTCAGCGTGAAATTAATATCGAAAAGCTTAATCGCATGAAGGAGTATGCCGAGGCGCAAGTGTGCCGACGACGCATACTATTGAATTATTTTGGCGAGACCAGCGAATGTAGCTGCGGAAATTGTGATGTTTGCAAGAATCCACCGCTATACTTCGATGGCACGGTGCTCGTGCAGAAGGCATTGTCAGCCATCAAGCGTTGCCATGAGGAGATTGGCTTTTCGGCGACTGTGGATATACTGAAGGGAAGGCTGACGCCGGCGATTACTGAAAAGGACTACCACCGAATATCTACATTCGGCGTTGGTCGCGACATTACGGCATATGATTGGCATGCCTATCTGTTGCAAATGCTTCAGCGCGGCTATATTGAGATAGCCTATAATGAAGATAAACACTTGAAAGTGACCTCGCTTGGCGAAGATATTCTCTATGGAAGGAAGCAAGCACAACTCTCGGTGATAGTGCACGAAGATCTGCGCGTAACCAGGAGTAAACGCAAGTTAACAGCGACAGATTTGTCGGGCAAAACATCGAGCATTGACGACGACCTATTCGAAAAGCTAAGAGCATTGCGAGGCACCATTGCCAGCGAGATAAGAAAACCGGCCTACACCGTATTTTCCGACAAAACCCTGCAAGCACTTGCTTCAGAAAAACCCACAAATCTTGTGCTATTCGGAAATGTGTTCGGCATAGGCGAGCATAAGAAGAAACTATACGGCAAGCGCTTCTTAGAAGTGATTATCAATCACCTAAACGGCTCTGATGAAGAGTGATATATGCCACTAAATGGGCATAATAAATGATATTCTTGTCTTAGTTGATTGAAAATTTTGCGTTTAGTGTGCCTTCACTAAAACTCAGTGTAAAAATGCCATTGTATGCATTCTTTTCTTTGTCGTATGATGTGATCTCAAATGTCCCTTCCTTGACGATTTCACTCTCATAATCAGAATAGGACAAAATTGTAGCATACGAAATTTTGTTTTCTTGACAATAGCTTATGTAATCCCATGGTGTAAGCTTGTCATCAGATTCTCCGATGTTAATAAACTTGATAGTTTGCGGTTGTGTGAGATATTCCCATGGATTATTTACAAATAATTTGATTGTAACAGCGTAAAGTGGAGTCCCACCACGCTCATTACTCAAGCTACTATCAAATTCAACCTCATACTCTTTTGCAACGAGTGATGGGGTATTTATCGAATTAGGACCAATATTAAAAGGGGTTTGGTCAATCAATTTTTGACCATTTATTTCTGCCTCACATTTTGATTTGAAGTATTGAACACCGTCATGTTTTTCACACGAAGATACGATGCTTATAATAGCCAGCAATAGTATTATTGCTGATGATAATTTTGATTTCGTTCTCATAGTTGATTGTTTTTACTCGCAAAGTTACTCTTTTGACCGCCATCATTAAGACGCTAAATTTGAGGAAACAATATGCAGGGCTATTATAGCGGTAAGTAACTGCAATGATTTGATGAGCCGACACCAGCAATATGAATCGGTTCGGCTGAAATTTAGTGCGCAGAGATAGGCTCAGAATAATTTACTTTTCGTCGTCGCTGAGGTTGGCGAATATTTTCTTTAATTCTTCGTC
>CALZAF010000036.1 GCA_945612775.1 uncultured bacterium
CGGCACCGAACGCGTGGAGGACGAAATCGACAAGGTGTTCCCCGGCGAAAAAATAGCGCGCATGGACCTCGACACCACGCGCAGCAAGAATAGCTACGAACGCATCATCAACGAATTTTCGCAACACAAGTCCGACATCCTCGTGGGTACGCAAATGGTGACCAAAGGTCTCGACTTCGACGGCGTGAGCGTGGTGGGCATCCTCAATGCCGACACCATGATTTCGTTCCCCGACTTCCGCAGCCACGAACGCGCCTTCAATATGATGGAGCAGGTGGCTGGCAGAGCTGGCCGTAAGCACAGCCAGGGATTGGTGCTGATGCAGACCAGCGACCCCGACCACGCGGTGGTGAATTTCGTCAAAAATCACGACTATTTAGGCTTTTACGAGCACGAGATAGCCGAGCGCCAGCGTTTCTTCTACCCTCCTTTCTGCCGCATCATCAACATCTATCTCAAACATCGCGACGAGAACGCATTAATCGAACTCTCGGTGCACTTCAGCAAGATGCTTCGCCAGATTTTCGGGTCGCGCATCTTGGGTCCCGAAGCGCCTATGGTGGCTCGCGTGCAGCAGCTCTACATTCGGCAAATAGTGTTGAAAATGGAGACCGAAGCCTCGATGAAGAAGGTGAAGGAATATCTGCGCACCATCTATGAAAACATGATTAATGCCGACCCGCGCATGAAAAGTTGCATTCTCTACTACGATGTCGATCCGTCGTAGCATCTAACCATTATTCGCATCATCATGACACGATATTTCGACCGATACGCCTCTCACTACGCCACTATCCTGCGCTTGGGCATGCCACTGCTGCTCGGTCAGCTCGGCGTGATAGTAACCGGATATGCCGACACCATCATGGTGGGCAACTACAATACCGATGCTCTCGCCTCTGCTTCGTTTGTCAACAGCATTATGGCATTTGTGCTGATGCTCAGCATGGGTTTTTCCTACGGATTGACGCCGCTCGTGGGCGCACTCTTTGCTGCCGGCAACGATAGAGCCATGGCTGCCACCGTGCGCAACGGTGTTGTGGCAAATGTGGCATACGTGGTGCTCTGGAGCATTCCGCTCGCCATTGGCTACTTTTTGCTGCACCGCATAGGGTTGCCCGAGCATCTGCTGCCCGTGATTCGCCCTTATTATGTGCTGCTGCTCGTTTCGCTCCTGCCCATTGGTGCTATCAACGCCTTGCGCCAGTTCACCGACGCCATCAACGATACCAAAGTGTCGATGTATATCCTCGTGGGCGGCAACGGGCTCAACATATTGCTCAACTATATGCTCATCTACGGTCGCTTGGGTGCGCCCGAATTGGGCTTGATGGGCGCTGGAATCGCCACCTTGGTAGCTCGAATAGTGATGTTTGTGGCTTATGTGGCATATATCCTCTGCCGAGCATCTTACAAGCGCTATCGCCACCTTTTGCTGCACGGCGGACTCGAAAAATCGCAACTGCGGCGCATCACCACCACCTCGATGCCCATTTCTATGCAGATAGGCATGGAGACAGCCATTTTCACCGCCGCATCGGTGTTTGCAGGTTGGCTCGGCGCCAACAGTATGGCTGCAGTGCAGGTGCTTACCACCATAGGGCAACTCGGATTTATGGTTTATTACAGCCTCGGCGCGGCTGCATCTATCAAGATGTCGAACTACCTGGGGCTCAACGACACCACTCGCATTCGCGAGGTGGCACATGCTGGTTATGTGATAATTCTGGCGAGTGCACTGTTTGCCAGCGTGGTGTTCTACTTCTTCGGCCACGCTTTGGCTGGATTCTTCACCAACGACGAAGCTGTGGTGACGCTCGTAACATCGCAAATCGGACTGCTAATCCTCTATCAGTTTGGCGACGCCACTCAGATAGCCTTTGCCAACAGCCTTCGCGGCATAGCTCACGTTAAGCCCATCATGAACCGCGCCTTCGTGGCGTATATATTGATAGGCATCCCCGTGATGTATCTGCTCTGTTTCCCCATCGGACTGAAAATCAGCGGCATCTACCTCGCCCACACCATCTCACTAATGACCGCCGGAGGCCTATTCTACGCCACCTTCCGCACCCGCATCGCCCAAATCGAAAGCTCCCGCCCATAAATCGCCCTCCTTAGCTGAAATTCTTGTGTCCTGGCACAGATTTATACGGCAAAATATTACCTTAAACCGGCTGCTGCAGCCGAATCGACTATGTGCGGCGATTTAAGTGATGGCGATACGTGGATTTATCGATTTCAGATTGGCAATAAAATCTTCCTGATTTTGTGGGGATATATAGACCAAATTGTTTCGGCCGTACTTTATGCCTATGCGCTTTGCCGATAATGCAGGTGACGACAGCACTGTGGACTTGTGGGTAATTTCGCTTATTCTGCTTATCGGCAATGTGATATTATACAGTATCCCGCATCGTATGCGCAGGGTTTCGCCCTGAATTGTATAGTCGGTATGCAATAAGATATCAAACAATAATGCAGTGCATGCGCCCATCGACAATGCATCTATTAGGAGTATCCATACCCACCGATAGCACACGAACAGACTGCCAACAAGCGCTGCGGCACATGCAATGCATGATAACAGATACCATTTTGCAACTCTTGATTTATACACTATTTCCATACTGCGAAATTAGGCAATTTCCGTTAGATTCTTCGTCCAAAACGCAATTATTTCACCACTCCGGCGTTTGCAAGCCTTTGGCATCACCGCACTGCTTGAATAGACTCACCCGCGCTACCTTAAAATGTGAGGTCTTAATAAAATCATCTCGGGCATATAAATCTGAGCAAGAATTATCGTTTTTGCCACTAATTTATTATCTTTGTATTTGGTAAACTATGCACGGCTGCGTGGTATGGGGATTCTACTTTCTTCAGGCTGCTATTCAGGCGGTTACGCTTGGTATGTCGAGGCTGATTTGCCCACTGGAAACAATGATAATAACACATCGGCCGCCACGCTTATGGCGCTTGGCGGGCAGAATTAAACAATAAAACATGAAGATTTACGGAAACATTTTCTTAGCACTATGTCTGATGGCTCCGGCGGCAAGCCACGCCGACATCAAGAACAGCACGCCCGAAGGCTACCTGTCGAGAGGCTTGGCAATGTATAACGACAAAAACTACTCTGGCGCTATCGACCAACTCACACAACTGCAGATGATGCCTATCGACGCCTCGATGGCTGAATGTGCGCAATTCTACATCGCACTCTGCAAATATGAGCGCAACGACAGCGAGAGCATCAACGCCCTTCAACAGTATATCATCTCTCACCCTTCGTCGGCTAACACCGACCTCGCTTGGGCCACTATAGGCAACCACATGTTCTTCGCCGGAAAATATGGCGAAGCAGTGCGCCACTACGACAAGGTACGCATCGAAGCACTCGACGCCGACACTCAGGAGGACACCTACTACCGCCGCGCCTACTCGCTGCTCCGCCTGGGCGAATATGAGCAGGCTCGCGTGGACATTAGCATGCTTCAGGGCACTAAGCGTTATGGCAATGCCTACACTTTCTATCAGGCTTACCTCGACTATGCCGCCGGCCGATACGACGAAGCGCTCAATAAGTTCAACCGCGTGAACCGCTCGGGCGAACTCGGCTACAATGCGCAATATTATATCTGCCAAATATATTTCACCCAGGGAGATTTCGAAAAGACCAGCCTTCTTGCCAAGTCGCTGCTCGCCGATGGCAACAATCCTGCCTTCAAAAACGAGCTCAACCGCTTGATAGGCGAATGTGCCTACCATGAGGGCAACGACGAGGAGGCTGAAAAATACCTCAACGCCTACATCGCCTCGACCAACGGCGAACCTATCCGCTCGGCTGCCTACGCCTACGGTGTGGTGCAATATCGCAACGAAAACTACGATAGCGCCATCGAGAACTTCTCGAAAGCCACTGCCGAAAGCGACGAACTCGCACAGAGCGCTTACCAATATATGGGTAACTGCTATGTGCAGCTACATCAGCTCAACCGCGCCTCGATGGCGTTTGAAAAGGCTGTGCAACTCGACTTCAACCGCGAAGTGACCGAAACTGCATTCTACAACTACGCTGTGAGCCAAAACGAGGGCGGAAGAACGCCTTTCAACAAGTCGATCGACATGTTTGAGCGTTTCATCAACACCTATCCTAATTCGCGCTACACAAGCAAGGTGGAAGAATACCTCATCAACGCCTACGTCACCACCACCGACTATCAGCGCGCTCTCCAGAGCATAAACAACATTAAGCGACCATCCGACAAGGTGCTTGGCGCTAAGCAATATGTGCTCTATCAGTTGGGCGTGCAAGCATTGTCGAACGGCGACGCCAAGAACGCCAAGAATCTGCTCACCCAGTCGCTCAACCTCGAAAATCACGACAAGAACATAGCTGCCGACACTCGCCTATGGCTCGGCGAATGTGCTTATCGCCTCGGCGAATATGCCAACGCTCAGAAATATCAGTCGGCTTTCCTGAAAACCGCCGCGGCAAGCAATCCTAACCGCGCATTGGGGCACTACAACCTCGGCTACTCGCTTTTCCAGCAGAAGAAATATGCCGAAGCTCGCCCGAACTTCGAAAACGCTGCCAAGGCTGGCAAACTCGAGCCATCGCTCGTGGCTGACGCCTACAACCGCGCCGGCGACTGCCTCTACTACACCAAGCAATATGCCGCTGCCGAAGGTTGCTACGACAAGGCATATAACACCAACGCTTCGACCGCTGGCGACTATGCCCTCTACCAGAAAGCCATAATGCAAGGTTTGGTAAAGAATTATTCATCCAAAATCGATGTTATCAACACGCTCCTGAAGCAATATCCATCGTCGGCATGGGCTTCGAGCGCTCTGCTCGAAAAAGCCAACACCTACGTGCTGCTCAACGACACCAAGAGCGCCGAAAAGTCTTATCTGCAAATCATCAACGACTATCCAGCCACTGCCGAGGCTCGCAAAGGCTTGCTGCAACTCGCCATCAACGAGCACAATATGGGCAACGACACCAAAGCCATCACCACCTATAAGCAGGTTATCAGCAAATATCCTACAAGCGAAGAGGCTGCCGTGGCTGCCGACGACCTCAAACTCATCTATGCCGAAAACGGCAACCTCAACGAGTATGCCGACTTCCTCAGCAACGTGCCTAACGCTCCACAACTCAATGCCAAAGAGGTGGAACGCCTAACATTTGCCGCTGCCGAGAAGGCTGCCCTCGCCGAGAAGCCAGAACTCGCCAAGATGAAGAAATATCTCGAAGATTATCCCGACGGGGCTTTCGCGCCTAATGCATGCTACTACATGGGTCGCGACAGCTACCAAAACAAGAAATACGACGAGGCAATGACTCTCATCGACAAGGCTCTCGAAGCCACCGACGCCTCGTTTGCCGAAGATGCTCTCGCCATCAAGAGCGAAATTCTCATGAAGCAGGGCAAAAACGCCGAAGCCATCAGCACATATCGCCTGCTCGAAAGCAAATCGTCGTCGCGCGACAACAAGATTATTGCCCACCTCGGCATAATGCGCGCTTCGAAGGAGATGGGCCGTTGGGACGATGTGCTATCGAGCTCAGCCACCCTCATCAGCCTCGGCAGCCTTACCGCCAACGAGGAACGCGAGACCATACTTAACCGCGCCATCGCCAACACTCACCTCGGCAATAAAGCCGAAGCAAAGGACGACTACGCCACCCTCGCCAAGGATGTGCGCAACGAAGTGGGCGCTCAAGCCGCTTATCTCCACGCTCAGATGCTCTTCGACGAAGGCAAGACCGCTGAATGTGAAAAGCGTCTCAACGCATTTATCGACGAAGGTACTCCTCACCAATACTGGCTCGCCAAGGCATTTATCCTGCTTGCCGACGTATATCACAAGAAGGGCGACGCCTTCGAGGCTTGCGAATACCTACGCAGCCTCAAGAGCAACTACCCAGGCACCGAAAGCGACATCTTCAACGATATCGACACTCGCCTGAAGGCTTGGGAAAAGAAGTAATGCCTCACAGCATGAGAGAGTATTTTCAACAATTTATTTGAATCACAATTATGCATAACATACAGAAAATGAAACGATATGCTTTGATTGCAGCCGTCTGCTCACTCGCCATGAGCGCGACTGCTCAAACCCAAAACCTCACAAAAGAAATCACCGTAGAGAAGGACTATGTGCCTGTGGAGCACAAGGCCACCAAGCAGAATGTGCTGCCCAAGGTGCAGCAGAATCCTGCCGACATGAACGCCACGCTAACCTATAGCGACTGGGCTATGCCTGCCACCGTGCCCACCAAGATTCCTACCATTACACCCTACGGTTATCAAACAAATAAGCAGTGGAGCACCAACAAGGGCTACGCCGATCTCGGCATCGGCTCACAACTCAACATCGTGGGCAGTGCAGGCTACCGCGTGCTCGATTCCGACTCGCACCAATTGGCGCTCTGGCTGCAGCATTGCAGCACCTTCTTGGGCAAAAACTCATCGCCGCTGGTGACTGGCGACCCTGCTAAGCAGAAATATAACGACAACACCGTCGGCGCCAACTACACCGGCCAATTCTACGAAGGCACTCTCAATATAGATGCTTCATTCAATTTCGACCACTTCAATTACTACTCGGTGGGCATGAATCCCGAGGCGAACGAAGGCGAAATTATCCAGATTAATGATCCAAACCCTTTAAGCGAGGACATTATGGGCATGCAGACTTGGAAGCAATTCCTGGTTAGCAGCAACTGGCAAAGCCGTCGCAACGACCGCAGCTTCACCTACGGCATAGGCGGTGGTTTTGGCTACGGCGGATTCAACAAATCGGGCATCGATACACAAGACTTTGCCGATGGCGCTAAAGAAACAAGTTTCTTCATCGACCTCAACGCCGATTACCTGCTGCAGGACAACCTAAAGGTAGGCGCTGACCTCGGCTTCGACTTCGCTTCGTATAACGACCTTCCTTCACTCAACTTCGACACATTTAAGTATGCCGAACGCAACCACAGCAGCCTCGGCATAGCCAAGGTGTCGCCTTTCGTTCGCTACCAACGCGAAGACTTGCTCATTCAGCTCGGCGTGAACCTCGACATTGCCATCAATTCGGGCTCTACTTTCCGCGTTTCGCCTAATGTGAAAGTCGATTACCGCTTCACCCCCGGCGTAGGCTTGTTTATCGACCTAAAGGGCGGAAACAGCATCAATCACCTATGGCAAATGAAGGCTCAAAACCGCTATATCAACCCCGGAATGTGCTACGAAACCTCATTTACGCCGCTCGATCTTGAAGCAGGCTTCAACCTCGGCGCTTGGCAAGGCTTCTCTGCTCGCCTTTTCGGCGGTTTCGCTTCATATCGCGACTATATGATGCCTCAACTCCTTGCAGCCCCTATGGTTTCATCGGCAAACTACAACTTTACCCATATCAACATGCTCTCAGCAGTTCACTACCGCGGCATCGACTTCAGCGGTTGGAAGGCTGGCGCTGAATTGGCTTATAAATACCGCTCATACGTAGATACTAAGGTGCGCTTCACCTACTCGCCTCAAGATGGCGGCGACGGTTGCGTGCTCGGCCTCGACCGCCCTGAATACGTTATCGATGCCAACATCGGAATCCGCCCAATCGAAGCACTCTGCGTGAACATAGGCTATGAGATGCGCGGCAACCGCGCCGTTTACGGTTTCCAAAACGCAGCCAACGAAAAAGAATATTGGGAAAAGACCGAACTCGACAATGTGATGAACCTCAAGGTGGGCGCAAGCTACCGCATCATGCCTAACCTAACCGTGTTTATCGATGCCAACAACTTGATGAACAAGCAGTGGGATATTCTCCCCGGCTTCGGTGCTCAAAAGCTCAGCATCATGGGCGGAGCAGGCATCACTTTCTAAGGCATATATCGCCTCACAAGCATAAAATCAGCCACCACCTACGCTCATCAGCCGAGCATAGGTGGTGGCGATGCTTTTGCGCGGTGCATTTTCGGCGCAAGTTTTGCTCAAACAAGCGAAAAACCTTATCTTTGAATCATAAAATCTCTAATACTACAGCATAAAAACTATGAATCTAATCACAAAAATTGCCTTTATGGGCATAATGGCTTGTATGGGCTGCAACGCAGTTTGGGCACAAGCCTCTAAACCGTTTACCAAAGGAGCCGACATAGGTTGGGTGACCGAAATGGAGGACCAAGGGCACAAATTCTATAATTCCGAAGGCAATCCCACCGACTGCTTCGCGCTGATGAAGCAACTCGGCATGGACGCCATACGACTGCGCGTGTGGGTGAATCCCGACAAGCGCTACAACGGCACCGACGACGTGGTGGCTAAAGCCGTGCGAGCCCGCGAAGCTGGCATGGACGTGATGCTCGATTTCCACTATAGCGACAACTGGGCTGATCCGGGCCAGCAGCGCAAACCGCGTGCTTGGCTCACCTATTCTGTCGAGCAGATAGAGCGCGCCGTGTATTATCACACCGAGCGCGTGCTCCAGGCTGTGAAAGCTGCGGGCGTAGAGCCTCGATGGATTCAGGTGGGTAACGAGATTACCAACGGACTGCTGTGGGACACCGATGCCAAGACCAGCGGCGCTCTCTACACCGTCACCGAGGGCCGTCTGCCTCATCAAGCCAATACCAAAAACTTCGCCCGATATGTGGCCGCCGGTTGCAAAGCCGTGCGACGCGTGCTTCCCGAAGCAAAAATCATAATCCACCTCGACCGCGGCATGGATATGGGCAAATATAAGTTCGCCTTCGACATCCTAAAGCGCCACAAAGTGGATTTCGACATAGTGGGCATGTCGATTTATTCGCAAAACGAGGCTGGAACTTCGTTCCACAACCCCGTGACAGGCACCGACGAAACTCCTGCCACTCCTGCCGACGTGATGAAAGCCATGTTTGCCAATATGGACTACATCGGCGAGCAATACAGCCGCCCTTGCATGATAACCGAAGTGGGATTTAAGTGCGACGAGCAGCACCTTGCCGAGAGCGCGAAATATATGGCGCAACTCATGGCTCTCGCCAAGAATCACCCACAATGCCTCGGCATATTCTATTGGGAACCCGAAAGCAGCATCGAGTGGAACCACTACCCACTCGGAGCATTCGCCAACGGTCGCCCAACCGCAATAATGGACGCCTGGGCGGAATAATAGTCCAATATCCACGACACGAATTTGAAAAAAACGATTTAGCACAGATTCTCACATAATAGATTGTGAAAACCTGTGCTAAAATTGTTATCTGCGAGTAGATGCCCTTCAGCTTGGTTGGCCGGAGCGGCATTACGCTAAAATACAGCGTGATTTAGCGGGTTTATGCCACTTTCTCGAGTCGGCGCATGATGGCGAACATAAATCCTGCCGAGCACAAGCAGAGCACCACGAGAACGCCCCAAACTATCAGCAGCGACTGTCCCCACAAGAGGGCCGGAATGCTCACAAGGAGATTGCCCACTGCAGTGGCTACAAACCATCCGCCCATCATCATACCCTTATACTTAGGTGGCGCCACCTTCGACACAAACGAGATTCCGATTGGCGACAATAGCAATTCAGCAAATGTGAGGATGAAATATGTAGAGATAAGCCAGTTTTCCGACACGCGCACAGCAGCATCGCCGGCAGCCTTCTGTGTGGCTGGATCGGCAAGTCCGATTGATGCCACTGTCATCACCAAATATCCAAGCGCTGCCACAAGCATACCGTAACCTATCTTGCGTGGCGCTGAAGGCTCTTTGCCGCGCTTGGCAAGCGCGCCAAACACTGCCATCGACACCGGAGTCAATGCCACCACAAAGCATGGGTTGAACTGCTGGAAGATAGGAGCCTCAACCGAGATTGACGATGGCGAATAGCCGTACTTCACGCCAAGCCCAACGAGCGACAAAAGTATTATCACGCCCGATATCACACGGCCCATTGCAGTCTTACTCTGCGCAAGGCTGAACGAAGCATACACGATAACGATGAGAAGCACAAGGTTCCACACATCAAACATCATGCACGATAGAGTGCCATCGACATTGGTGGCAGTGTATTGCTCAGCAAAGAATGTGAGTGTGCTACCACTCTGCTGGAATGCCATCCAGAAGAAGATAACCACGGCAAACACCATGCAAAGCGCCACGATGCGCTCCTTGGTTTCCTTTGGCGACAATTCTTCCTCAGCTTCGCCGCTAACATCCTTCTTGGTCTTGCTATTATAGTCGGCATGCTTATAGGTGCTGCGGAACACGTAATAAACGATAATCGAGAACACCAGCGACAAGCAAGCCACAGCAAATGCAGCATGATACGATTCGGCCTTAGTCCACCCGAAATGCTGCTGCGCATATCCCATAGCCCACAGTCCAGCCGATGCGGCAAAGAGCGAGCCTATATTGATAGCCATATAGAAAATGCTGAATCCCGAGTCGCGGTTATCGGCATAGCGTGGGTCGTCGTAGAGATTTCCGGTAAGCACCTGCAGATTGCCTTTAAAGAGCCCCGTGCCAATGCTCACAAGCCCTAACGCACCGCACACAGCCACCAGCGCCACCGTGTCGCTGCCCAACGGCAGAGCAAGTAGCAAATAGCCGAAAAACATCACTATGATGCCCCATGTCACCATCTTGCCATATCCTAAACGGTCGGCAAGCATACCGCCAAACAGAGGCAAGAAATACACCAATCCCAAGAACACCGAGTAGATAACACCTGCCGTGCCCTCGGTAAATGCGAAATTGTCCTTGAGAAACAGCGTGAACACCATTAGCATGGTGTAATAGCCAAAGCGTTCGCCAGTGTTGGCAATCGCCAAGGCCCATAGTCCTTTTGGTTGATTTTCAAACATAAAATTCCGTATTTTGAGTTAATAATTCCCGTAGTTGCTATTGCAGATTCCTTATTTTCGCTGAAAGTTACGCATTTGTGCCAAAATATTTACATAATCTCCCCACTTTTTTCAGAAAAAATATGCGCCACACACAATTCACCGCCCCACAAATTGCCATCCCAGCCGCTCAGCCTTGGCAAGGCTGATAATCACTCGTTTTCTCACACAGATCCACCAGATTTACCAGATAAGGATCAAACTCCAGAACTGCGTTGGCACACTATACGCTAAGCTGCACCCTAAAACCGGGGTCTTAGGGTGCAGCTTGCTATATTAAGTCCTCAGCGGACTATGATTCACGAAGTGATTAGTCAACCTTAACCTTTTCAGATTCACTTTCGGCAACTACGATATAGATACCTTTATCAACCTTGATGACGATTCTGTCAGGAGTGTCGCCCGAGCCCTTAACGGTGGTAGCGCGACGACCGTAGCAGTCATAAACTTCGATTGGTTCGTCGCCAGCGCCGCTAACTATGATTTCACCTGTGCCTGGGATAACTTCAACCTTAGGACCTACGGGAATTTCTTCTTCATCGCTGGTAACAGCTATTGCTACAGGAATGATGCGAACGATATATTCTTCGCCGCTCTTGTAAAGATTAACCACACCGTCAACAGTCACTGTAGAAGTAAGTTCTGGCAAAGTGATGTCGCAGCGGTTCCAAGCAGGCATTGAGCCAGTTGCATCCGAGATGGTTAGGTTGCGGTTGTTAACATCGCTTAGGGTAACCTCCTTGATGCGAACGAATGAACCAGCCATGTCGGCAGAGATTTCCTCGATTGCATATACTGCAGGATTGAGTTCGGCTGTAGCAGTCGATTCTTGCATGTTTTCTACGCTTTCTATCTGCAAGTTGCCATTGTAGTCGTTTAGCTTGCCCTTGAATCCGCCAGGGATTACGTCGCCAACCTTATATGCTGGGCAATCGCTCTTGAGAGCATAGATAGTGATGCCGGCAGTTTCGTCGGTTACGAAGTAGTTGTAGTTGTTGGTAGTTTCATATACGCCAACCACGGTAACAGGGTTGTTAAGCTTAGCGATAGAGCCAACTTCAAGGTCGCGGAATGCAGCAATGTTGTCAACGCTCAACTTCGAAACGTATTCGGTTGGCAAGAATTGAGGATTCTCGTTAAACACGCTTACGAAGCCATAAACGTCGTATTCGCCGTCGGCTGGAATTGCAGCAAGAGTGCTGTAGATAGCAACTTCATTGCCAGATGCATCTACAATTTTCTTGTTTGTAGCATCGAGAGTGATGTCAGCAATGAAGAAATATTTATTTGCATTAGCTACTGTTACATCTGGCACTGTGGCAACGATTGGAGTCACTGCGGTGGTCTTATCGGTAGCAGCTTGGAATGAAGCTGTAGAATAACCAGCACCAGCTGCGGTACTCAATTCTACAAGGCCTTTGTAAGTAGTCTTTGTGCCATAGAATCCAGCAGGAACGATATCGCCGTTTTCGTAGGTCTGACCGGTAGAGCCATAGATAAGAGCCACGCCTGTATCATCGGTTACATAGAGATTAGAACCCTTTTGGAATACTGCAGTTACAGGGTTGGTGAACTTAACCACTGTGCCATCAGCCACAGCAAGATATGCAGCGATGTTAGCCACTTCTTGAGGTTCTGCAATAACATATTCAGCCGAAACCACTTGACTTGTCTTTTCGCCATCGATAACCACTGCCTTAACAGTTGTGTTGGTTGTGATATTCAATGCTTCGGCATATTCGGTAGAAGCTGCTGTTGGTTCTGTGCCATCGAGTGTGTAATAAACCTTACCTGTGCTATTTGGATTAGTAATAGTAAGTTCTACTGGTTCGTAGTATGTACCAGCCTTTGGCGAGATTACTGGGTCGGCAATAACACCACCTTCGGCTGTTGTAACGGTCATAGTGTTGATTTGAACAGTTCCTTTAAAGGTCAACTCAACTTTAGATGCCGAGCCAGACCATGCTCCAGACGACATAGTTCCTGTCGATGCAGTCACATTTGAAGCAGTAAAGCCCGAACCAGAAACAGCAATCTTTACAATCGAAGTTCCATCTGAAGTTTCAACAGTAAATTTTGCATCTTTATAAACGCGCAACTGCTTTACATAGTTCTTAGAAGCCGATTGAGTAAATGCCTGAACTCCATTGCCTGAGCTATATTCGGCAGTAAACGAAATCGGGGTAGAAGTAAAAACAGTGCCACTTGCATACTTAACGCCTGTACTTGCTGATGTGGCATAAGTGACCTTTGCATCGTCACTCACATATTGGTTTGGGTCTGACATATCGAATACGATGTCAGCAGCGTTTGCTACAATAACAAACGCAACCAATGAAACAATTGAAAATAGAAATCTCTTCATGATAAGATAAGTTTAATCGTTTGAGTAGTATATTTGGGAGCAAATGTAGCAATAATTTTAGATATTACAACACATTTTATTCCGAATTTTAACAAAATCGCAATTTTTTCACTATTTCTTGCCAATAATAAGTGCAAATTTGTAGATTAACGCAAAAAATGCTGTACTCTAACCACTTAAACGGTGCAGTCGCAAAAATACCATCAGCCCCAAACTATGCCCAGCGCCTTATGAGGGCACATGGGGCGCAACGCTCCGGTTTTTACTAAAAGATAAAACTGCACACCACTATTGTCGGAGCAAAATTGCCCCGAAACACATTATATATAAATATAGGGATGGGATTTATTTATACTGTTCGAGCGTTTCTTTCAACTTTTCGATTATCGCCACCTTGAGTTCACGCGGCTCGAGCACCTCTATTTCGGGACCGTAAGAGAGCAACTGCTGCGTGAGGTCGTAAGTGAGGAACATCTTGTAGTGGAAAATGCTGTAACGCTCGTGCACATCCTCTCTCTGCGAGTGATGCAGCGGCAAGGCGCGGAAATATTTCGCCTGCTTGGGCTTCACGCGAAGCGATATGTTCTTGGCTTCGCCTTGCGAGGTGATGATGCCGAACGAATTGGCAAAATATCGCTCGCCGCTGAAGCCTTCGGGTATCTTATATTCAACAGCTGTGGTGTGCAACTGGCTCATGCGATCGAGGGCGTAGGTCTTAATCTTGTTGTCCTTTACGTCGCGACCAATCACATACCACAACTGTTTGAAGATGCGCAAGAAATAAGGTTCGAGCACCACTTTGTGGGCTTGAACGCGGTCGTAGCTCTGATAGTGAAACTCCACGCGATGGCCTTGTCGCAGCGAGTCGATAATCACCGACAGGTGCTCGCGCGCCGACGGCACATTTTCCACCATTATCAGGTTGGCAATGTCCTGCGAGTCGCGCATCATGCCGCTGAGCGACATCGAGTCGAGCAGCCAGTTGCGCACACGCGATTCGCCCTCGTCGGAGCCCGTTTCGTCGATATAATATTCGTAGGTGGCGGGATCGTATTCTATGCTAATCTTAAACATATCTTCGGCACCGTTGCGATAGTTGAGAAAGGTGCGTCGCGACATCTTTTCGCCGCGGCTGAACGATGATTCCTGCCACAGGTCGTTGATTTCGTTGCGAGTGATGCGGCCTCGGCGCTTTATGGTTTCGATAAGCCAGATATATTTATTAATGAGTGACCCTGCCATATTTCACGAGATATTATTTGTTGCAAGCCTTGCCTTTGCTGAATATCAGCAGGCCTATCATAGTCACAGCAGCGTTGAGCAGCAGCAATTCGAAGCTCATGGTATAGCCAAACGCGCTCTGCAGCCAATCTTGCACAAAGTAGCAGATTACAGGTGCACCGATGCACACTGCTGGAACCATGCGGTCGCGAACGCTCATCTTGGTTGCCATACCGAAGGCAAACAAGCCGAGGATTGGGCCGTAGGTGTAACTTGCCACGGTATATACGGCGCTGATGGCGTCGCTATTGCTGATGAGATAGAACACTATGATTACTGCACCCATAATGGCTGCCATGCTCACGTGCACTATTTCGCGAGTGGTCGAAAGTCCCTTGTCGTCCTTCTTCTTGTTGGCTCCGAGAATATCTACGGTAAACGAGGTGGTGAGGGCTGTCAGCGCACTGCCGGCTGCCGAATAGGCTGCCGAGATAAGTCCTAATATGAATAGTATTCCCACCACAGTAGGCATTGTGGGGTGCGATGCCACGAGGCCGAAGAGGTCGTCGCTCTTTTCGGGCATTGCTATGCCTTGTGCACCGGCATAAAGCACGAGCAGTGTGCCGAGAATCAAGAAGAGGGCTATCACAAAGAATTGGCTGATGGCGTTAACCACCATGCTCTTCTGCGATTCCTTTGGATTCTTGCAAGCCAGGTTGCGCTGCATCATGTCTTGATCGAGTCCGCAGGTGGCTATTACCATAAAGATACCAGCAATAAACTGCTTCCAGAAGTAGGTGCCAGCCTTAGGATCATCGAAGTAGAACATCTGGCAAGTATCGTGGCTCGAAACGGCGGCATACATGTCGGAGAGATTGAATCCGAGGCCTTTGCCTATGAACACTATGCAGAGCACCACCGACATGATTAGGCAGAAACTCTTGAGCGTATCGGTCCAAATCACGGTCTTTACGCCTCCCTGCTTGGTGTAGAGCCATATCAATGCTATGGTGATAATCACATTCACTATAAACGGTATGCCGAGCGGACCGAACACGAGGCTCTGAAGCACCACGCACACCACATAGAAGCGCACCGAGGCACCGAGCATCTTCGAGATGAAGAAGAACCACGCGCCACTCTTATAGGTAGATGCGCCGAAACGCTGCTCGAGGTAGCCATAGATGGAGATGAGGTTGCGGCGATAGAATAGCGGAATCAGCACATAAGCCACGGCGATGTAGCCGAATATAAATCCGAGCACCATCTGCAAGTAGGAGTAGCCCTTAGCCACCACCATACCCGGCACCGACACGAAGGTTACGCCCGAAATGGCGGCTCCGATGGTGGCAAATGCCACTACAGGCCATGGTGCTTGACGGTTGCCGGTGAAAAAACTTGCATTGTCGCTCTTGCGGCTCGCAAACCACGACACGATGTAGAGTAATACGAAGTAGCCAACTATTGTGGCCATAACTATCCAAGGTGACATATTCTAATATCCGTTTTTGAGGTTTTTATTCGTAATTATTTAGCTTATTCGGGGTAAACAAGGTATTTGCGACGCAATTCCTTAAATTTATCGAGTTCGGGTTGCCATGTTGCTTTGATTTCGGCGGCGCTCTTGCCCTCGATAATCATGCGGCGCACGTTTTCATCGCCTGTAAGTTTCTCAAAGAAGCTGGTGAAGAACTTGTCGCCGAGTCCCGAATTGCGGTAGGCATCGATAACGTACTCCAAATTCATGCCTTCGGCAATAATTGCCTCGTCGGCGAGTTTCGAGAGGTCGCGGCCGTAGCACTTCTGATTGAGCAACGGCGGATTTTTTGCGCCGGGAACGCTCTTTGGGGTGAATGAGAATTTATAACCTTTGCCCTTCATACTTGGGTGGCCATACACCTGGAATGGCTTCTTGGTGCCACGTCCGAGACTTGCCACTGTGCCCTCAAATAGGCATGTGCTTGGATAAAGGTAGATCGAAGTCATATTGGGCAAGTTTGGCGATGGCGCAATAGGCAGGCGGTAGCGAGTCTGATGGGTGTAGTTGAGGCATTTCACCACGGTGAGGTGCTTCACCTTCAGATTTTCGTCAAGCCAACCTTCGCCGTTAGCCATAAGGGCTATTTCACCCATTGTAAGGCCATGAACAGCCGGGATGGGCAGTCGGCCTACGCCTGAGCGATATTTCATATTTAGCATCGGACCATCTACATACATGCCGTTGGGGTTGGGGCGGTCGAACACCACCACTTCCTTGTCGTATTTTGCAGCAGCCTCCATCAGGTTAATCATGGTAATATAATAGGTGTAGAAGCGGAGACCTACATCTTGAATATCCACCACGATAGCATCAAATCGGCTCATGGTTTCCTTGCTCGGATGATGGGTTTTGCCCTCGTAGAGCGATGCGATAGGTATTCCGGTGGCTGGATCTACGCTGCTGCTCACCTTCTCGCCGGCGTCGGCAGTGCCGCGAAATCCGTGTTCAGGCGAAAAGATGGTGGTAACGTCAAGACCATTCTCGAGCATAATGTCGAGGGTGTGCTTCTTGCCCACCATGCCGGTCATATTGCTGAGTATGGCTATGCGCTTGCCCTTGAGCAGAGGCACGTAGGTATCGGTGCGCGCAGCACCCATCACCACCTCGGAGCCCTTTTCGGCTGCCGTTGCAGTGCTTAGCAGCATCACTATTGCGGCTAAAATTAATGTAACTCGTTTCATCGTTGATGTAATTTATTTATTAACAATTTTACTTTATTTTCAAAAATACTACTTTTTTTCTATTCAATCAGCACTTTTCCTATAAGTTTTCTGATTTCGCCCTTGCCGATAATAGGCGCATGTGGGTCTTCGGGCCACACTATCAGCACATTACCGGGCTTCATATCCACATAGGTGGTAGGCGCATCGTCCGATAGCATATAGTCGCCTTCGGCGTCATAGTCCTTGGTGATATTTTTTATCTCGG
>CALZAF010000037.1 GCA_945612775.1 uncultured bacterium
TCAGCTTTATATAAAATTCGTGCAAAATTAGCAAAAATTTTTCGCATTTGCCATTTATAATGTATATTTTATCCAGCTCCTACTCCATATTGACCATTTTTTGCCGTTTCCCCTATCTCTTTCACTTTTTCTTATATCGCTTGACCTTAAAAATGACCATAACAATCCGCCGAATCCTCGTGGCAGATAATCACCCGCTAAACCGCCACAGCACAATGGTTAGCACCACACAAAGTGGGCGCAGCGACCGTTGTAATGTGCCCAAACCACCAAGCGAATCTCACCACCAGAAACTAATCTTTTTGTTTCTGCTTTTGCAATATAGCCGATATTATGTAATATGATAATAACAATAGTAGCTGAGAAAATGAAAAGCAAATCACGGTACATAAATATACCAGCAAGAATACTAAATACACATATTCACTTATTGCCTGAATATTAATTGGGTTTATTTCATAATAAAAACACAAAAACAATATGCCTATGTACACAAAAAAACTCACCGCAAAACTCATCAACCAAATTCTTCCTTCTTTCCAGTTTAATATTCTATTTGCGATGAAACACGTCCCAGCACTTGATATCACCATACCTCCAACAAAATACATTGGACCTTCAGGAATGTATTCATAACAAATCAACATGATTATTGAAAGAGGATTAAATGGTGTACCTGGAAAGGCAATAAACATAGTAAACAATATCGATAAGGCCACTACACGGGCACATTTCATAGGAAATCCATTTTTGCTAATTTGAGTATTCATATAATCATCAGTTATATTTGACCTTAATCCGCAACACTATAAAATAAAAATAAGCACCTGAGCAACAATATGTTGCTCAGGATTTTGTCATGTCGCAAAATTCACTTATCTTAGTGTTGCTCAAAAAAAATAAAAGAACCAGCAACTGACATGACAAAGATATCAATTAAAACAGACAAAATCACACCTTTCCGCGAAATTTTTTATCACTTATGTGACAACATGTTGGCAAGCGGAATTTAACACGGATTTTCACAAAATTATCAGGCATGTAGATGCCGGCATAATGCTACAACACGTTTTCATAAATTAAAAATGTTTTAACGATCCGGGATAGTCCCGGTAGAATTTCCAAATACTTTTGTTCCCATTTCATCTCTAAAATTTAGGATTTGTTCTGTTGTATAATTTTTGCTTTTTAGCTATTAAAACAAACTACACTATTCCGGCAAATATCTTCTTAATACGTTCTTTAACGTTAAGCCATTAGAGCATCTGTATTTACCAATGTCCAATACGCCAGTCTGAGCAATCCAAAGAACAACAACATCGTTCTTGGTAAAGAACAATACCCTGCCCCATACATCTATTTTATCTTCATTAAACCAAGCTACTTCAATTTTACCGCTGCTCTTTAACATAACAAACTTCATATTCTTGACTACCGTATTTGAATCGTACGGAAGTATCGAGTCAATTGTACATATTTTCAAAGCATTAACCACCTCTTCTATATGTGACTTATCTTTCAATACTGTTGATGAGCAACGATGTTTCCATTCGTCAAATCTATCTCGTGTAATGCCGGCGCACAAAAACATATTATCTGCCCTCAATGTATATACTATGCTATCCACCTCAAAAGCTGAGAATTCAAGCAGTTGGCCTATTCTTTTCTTCTCAGGAATATCTTTTCTGTAAATCTTAATGTTATTAAAGTATTGCTCATACTTGTCTATATTGTTTTCATCTACATTATCATATACAATATTAACACCATACTCAAAATAGTTATCCTCCCTAAAAAATTTTCTCCTGTTATTTTTTACAGAATAACCCCTTGTGATACGAATGTCTTTATTTAATCGAAATTCACTGGTTATGGTTTTGTCCGACATTTCTGTTAATGGCACATTCACCATCGCGCCACAATGTATTGTTATAAATGCAGTGTCTTCGAGACAAATTATCGTTTTAAAAAATCCTTCCTCGTAATTCTGGATATTACTTTTGCTGATTGCCGGATATTCAGCAATAATATATCTATTGCCGGCTCTAATAGTGTCGCATTTCGATTGGCAATGCCCCGGTAGAGCCGATACCATACAAAACAACAAAACAAGTAATGCTATCCTATTTCCTATTCCTTCTGTCATGGTAATTCTGTTAGGATTGATTTGTTTTCGGACAAATATACGCGTTTTGTCCGAAAAATGCAATATTATGTACCTGATTATTCAGCATATACCACTGATTTAGCGGGACAACAAAAATCGGCACCATTATTTCGAAGGTCAATCGCGGTTTGAAGCACATTTTATCCCATTTGCGACCTATGGGATGTCGGTTATTTCGAATCGATTCTCTCGCTAACAAAAATCAAGCGCACTTAGCCTAAGATGAAGTGGCTCAGTGCGCTTGTTGATGTCTTAGAATAGCGACATTTGGGCATCGCCTATGTCGGGTTTTTGCTTTTCTGCCTTTGGCTTTGGCTCCGGCTCGGGTTCCAACTCTGGTTCTGGCTCCGATGGTGGCGAAGGCATCAGCCAGTCGATGTCGTCGATATCGTCGATTGCCGACACCATGGCGCTATCGGCTCGATACGCCACCTCACTGTCGCTGCCCATATCGTTTGGCAATGCTACGCCGCCTTCGGCAAGTTTTTTGCGCAGTTCGGCTATCTCAGCGTCGCGGTCGGCGATATTGTCCTTCAGATTGCGTTCATGCACCTTCATAGCCATATTGTCGGCCTTGAGCGACTTAATCTCGGCATTGGTTTTGGTTTGCTCTTGGGTCATCTCGTCAACCTTGGCTTCAGCGCTTTCCATACGCTCTACAGCCTTCTGCAGCTGGCTCTTGAGACTATCTATTTGCTTGGCGAGGTTCACATCGTGCGTGTGATTAGTTTCCTTTAGTTCGGATATAGTTGCCTGGGCGGCGTCGAGCTGCTTTTGCAGCGTGAGGCGCTCGGCATTGGCATCCTTCAATTTGTCGGTCAACATTGCCACTTCGCCGTTTCCTTCGGTTCTCGATGCTTCAAGTTCTTCACGAAGCTGCTTGAGTTGTGCTTCGCCGTCGTTGCGAGCTGCCATCAACTTGGTCTCGAGTTCTGCCATGCGCATCAGCAAACGGTTATTCTCAAGCTTGGAATCGGTGAGCTGCTGCTTCGACTCGGCAAGCTGCTGCTTGGCATCAATGATTTGTTTTGCCGACTCGGCAAGTTGCTGCTTGGCTGCTTCCGATGCCTCATTATCAGCAGTTTGCACATCGGCAAGCTTAGTCTTCAAGGCTTCTACTTCAGCATCTTTCTTTATCTTATATTCTTCGAATTGTTCGATGGTTTCCTGCACTTCGGCGGCTATTTCGAGGTCTTTCTGAGCTGCTGCAAGTTCGTGCTGCAGAGTCTCTATTTCCTCGTTGGCAAGGCGGAATTTCTCGGCGAGCGACGCCACTTCTTGCTCCTTTTGCTTGGCTGTGGCGCGCAATTCGTTCATCAGCGCATTTGCCACTTCCATCTTGCCCTTAAATTCTTCTTCGATGGCTGTTGTATCCTGGCTTTGCTTAAGAGCTTCGATGTCGGCGCGCAGATTCTCGTTTTCGGTGCTGAGTTCTGCCATGCGCACTTCGTTGTTGTTGGCTGCTATCAGCTGCTGGCGTTGCTCATTTACAAGTGCGCTCAGGCGAGTTACCTCTTCGGCATCTTTCTGAGCCTCATCCACTTGCAGCTGCAGCACTTTCATCTTGTTGAGCAGGCCTTTGTTCTGCAACTGGGCTTGTTCGTGCTGTGCTTCGAGGTCGGCGATGCGTGCCTCAAGGTCATGCGAACGCTCCACAATGGCGCGGCGCTGACGCTCTTCACTCATCAGGCGATCCTTAATCTCGCTCGCCTTCTTCACTGCCTCATCGGCACGCTGCTCGGTTTGCGAAATTTTAGTGGTAAGGCGTGTGCGTTCTTCCACCCATTGCTGACGGGCTTCGTCGAGCGAGGTGCGACGCAAATTGCGCACATAGTCGCGAAATTGTGGACCCATTGCCACATACACGGCTTTGCGCTCTTTCTCTATATCGATGCAGTCTCTCACAAATTCGGGCAGATTGCCATTGATGATGGTAATAATGCCGTCGAACACGCCGTCGGGCAGCTTTTCCTCAACTTCTGCCACTGCCTGGGGCTCGTTCACCACCAGCGGAGCGTCCTCCTTGGGGGTAAGCGACGAGAGATCGGTCACGCGGTCGTCTTCTTTCTTAAACGGATTGACGTAGGGGGTGCGATAGTTGGAATCCATTCCTTCCAAATCGTCTTCCTCTTCATAGTCGTCCGAGACGCCTAACGCGCGTTTTAGTCCGCTGAATATTCCCATAAAAATACTATTTTTTCAGTTTTTTCGTTGCTGTCATTAAAAAATTCTGTTTCACTCATTTACTTCTGGCTTTAACACTATTCCCTGTCCGCTGCGGCCGTTGATTGCCACCGTGAGCGGGCTGTCGAATCGCACTATGCGAACGTTGTCGCTCTCATAGTCGGCAGGCAATCCAGCCAGATAGTCGCCTGCAAATACGGTATCTTTGTCGTTGGTGTCGAGGGTGAAATATCCCACGCCGAACGAGGTAAGATTCTGAAAGAAGTGTGTGCCCTGACTCGGCTCGATATAGCTGCCCGGCAACGACAATTCCACTATCAGCTTCGCCGCCGATATGTGCGGCCATTTCACGGGCACTCCAAGTGCGCTATCGCTCGAACCCCAGCGGCCTACGCCTATCAAAATGTAATTTTCTTCTTTCTCCGTAAAGTTACGATTTATTTTTTCAATTTCCGTAGCAATTTGCAAATTATTTGACATAGAAAATGCTTCGGGCTTCACAAGCACCACGCTGGTGATGTTGTCCATCATGCCATGACCCAGGGCGCGGTTGCTGTAGAGCAGCACTTGGTCGGGGTCGGTGTGCATTATGTGCTCGTCGAGCATCTCTTTGCGATCCACTATCGGGCGTATCTGTAGCCAATATAGATGGCCTTTTTCGCCCTTGCGCATTTGCTCTTGATTGCCTATGATGCCTGCAAACTCTATTTCCACTGGCCTATTCATCGCCAACTGACCTTTACGCAGCATGCTGTCGGCAATTTTTGCCAATGGGAACACTTCGTGCGATAGCACATTGGCAAATGTCACTACCTTGCGGCCTTTGCCCAAATCGTTGTCCACTATCATCTCGTCGAATGGGCTGTAGGTCGATACCATATACTTCAGATGGCCTTGCATGGCGGCATCTTGCACGCGCAGGCGCGAGATGTTGAATCCGTCGTCAACCTTAAAGTCATCTACTGCCTCGGTGGCATTGATGGCATAGAATGTGGTCTGTGTGTCGCGCAGCGCCAAGTCGAGCGTACTGGTTTGCAGCACGTTGCGTGGATGCTTTGGAGAAAAGCGCAGCGCCATGCCGCCATCCACTATATATTTGCCCAATCCCACTGCTATCTCGCAAACGCCGTCTTCGGCGCGCTCTTCATTCACCGGATAATAGTTGAGCGAGCGTCCCACGCCCGAGAACGATGGGTAGTAATATCCGTCGTGATTCTCTCCCACCACTTCTTGTATGATTACCGCCATCTTTTCTTGGTCGATAACGTTGCTGGTGGCTGCCATATACGCCTTGCTGTCGGTGAAGAACACCGAGGCATACACGCCCTTGATGGCATCGCTGAGCTGCTTGAGCATAGCGCGCTTATCGGTGAGATGCGGTATCATATAGGTGGAATAGATGCCCGCAAATGGCTGGTAATGGCTGTCTTCGAGCAAACTCGAAGATCTGATGGCGAGCGGACCGTCAACCACGTCGAACAGGGCATAGAAGTCGTATGCCAATCGGCGCGGCAACGAGGCTTCGAGGAAGCGTGCCAATATCTCTTCGTCGCTGCACGATGATAGGGCTATGGGATATAGTTTATTTGTCTTCATGAATTCGTCGAAGATGTCGGTGCATAGCACCACTGTGCGCGGTATCTGCACGCTCACGCCTTCGAAGTTGTCGAATTCGGGATTTTTCTTGATAATACTGTCGATAAACGCCAAGCCACGACCCTTGCCACCGAGCGAACCCTGCCCAATGCGTGCAAAATTGCTGTAATGGTCAAATCGGTCGCGCTTAAATACTGCCACCACGCCGCGGTTCTTCATGCGACGATACTTCACGATGGCATCAAACACGGTTTGTCGCACCATCTGATCTTGTGTAACATCGTCGAAGGTTTGTTCGGTGAGCACTTCTGCTATCGGGAACAGCGCACGCGAATATAGCCAGCGCGATATGTCGTCGCGATTGGCGTGATAGTAGAGCGATTCGGCTGGTATGTCGAAAATGCTGTTCTGCAGGCCTCGCAGATCCTTGATGCGGCCTATCTCCTCACCTGTGTGGGGATTGCGTATGATAAAGTCGCCGAAACCGAAGTTGTCGAGTATGGCTTGACCTAAATCCACCGGCAGTTTCTTGGAATTCTTGTCGAGGAAGGTGCCGCCGAACTCTGCCACCTTGGCGGCATTCGACGCTTCGCTCGACTCGATGATGATGGGCAGATTGCGGTTGCGGCTGCGCAGCTCTCGAGCCAATTTCAGCCCTGCCTGACTGTCCTTCTTGCCCTCGCGGGCAAACGACACGTCGCTTATCACGCCGAGCATGTGGTCGCCGTAGCGCTCATATATCCGCATTGCCTCCTCGTAGTTGCGCGCAAGCATCACCTTTGGACGTCCGCGCATGCGTAGCATCTGTTCATGCTCGTTGAGCGCCTCGGTCGAGAAGTCGCGGCTCTGTTGCAGCAGGAAGCGATAGAGCGTGGGCAATATCGATGAATAGAAGCGCACTGAGTCCTCCACAAGCATTATCAGCTGCACTCCCACTTGGTTCACATCGTTCTCCACATTCATATAGTCCTCGAGCAACTTGATGATTGCCACCAAAAGGTCAACATTTCCAAGCCAACTGAACACAAAGTCAACGCCTGTGAAATCTTCCTTCGCCAATCGGCGCGACACTTCTCGCGAAAACGGCGTAAGCACCACGTAAGCTATGTCGGGATAGAGTTCCTTTATCTCGCGGGCGCGCACAAAGGTCTCGCTGATATCCACACCGGGCATCGCTATCACCAGGTCGTAGCGCTTCTGCGACAATTCCTCGAGCGCCTCCTCATAGTCGGTTACTTGCGTAAATCGAGGCGGCGAACTCAGGTTCAGCGATGTATATTCGAAGTATATCTGTTCCTCCAAGCGGCCGTCTTCCTCGAGCATAAACGCATCGTAGGGCGTTGCCACAAGCATCACGTTGAATATACGGCGCTGCATCAAATTCCAGAACGCCGTATCTTTTAGGTACGATTCACTTGCTAACTTTTCACTCATCGTCAGTTGCTGATTTTTTCTTTTTTGCTAACAAATTGCAAATATAATGATTCTTGCGCAACTTTTTGTCACACAATCACGCTTTTCAATTAGCCTAATTTGCACAATTAGCCCAAATCGCCCCAATTTTCGATTATTTCGCTATTTCTTCTCGGGTGCGAATTTGTTTGGATAGGTCAACGGGGTGCGGGGGCGGCGAAGGGCTCTTATCACAAGCCATAGCCCTGCCACGATGAATGGTATGCTCAGAAGCTGACCCATATCCATGCCGCAGGTTGCGCGAAGGGTCAATTCCCATGCTTCTTGCACATTCTTAACGTATTCTATCAAGAATCGAGGCACAAAGATGCCAAGCAGGAATGCGCCGAATATCAGCCCGGGGCGCTCCTGACAATTACGTCGCCAGTACATCCACATGCACAAGGCAAACACGCCGAGGTAGCACAGGGCTTCATATATCTGCGTCGGGTGGCAAGCGGCTCCATTTGCCAATACGCCATCGGGGCAATAGTTTATCCACCACTCTTGCGAGCTCACAAACTTAAATCCCCATGGCAGTGTAGTGGCTCCGCCATATATCTCGCTATTCATCAGATTGCCAAACCTTATCATTGCAGCCACCAAGCCTACGGGCACCACCAGGCGGTCGAATGTCCATAGCATAGAGCGGTGGGTGACGCGCTTCGAGAAGATGTAGATGGCTATAATGATGCCCAAGGTGCCGCCGTGGCTGGCAAGTCCGCCGTGCCACACCTTAAGTATCTCGAGCAGGTGCTTGCTATAATAACTCCAGTCGTAGAACAGCACATGCCCCAGGCGAGCTCCGATTATCGTGCCGAGCACCACATATATCAGCAGCACCGAGAGCCAACTCTCACGCTCGCCCTCATGCTTAAAGATGCGCCACACTATCTCATACCCTATCCAGAAGCCTATGGCAAACATTAGTCCATACCAGCGCACTGACGCCACGCTTTCTATCAATTCCGGACTCGCTGTCCATACTATATAATCAAGCATTGTTTTCTAATATTTTCGGTTTATTCGGCAAATATAGCAATTATTCGCAATCCACACAATAGCAAAACATCGCCACACTCACTGCACAGCGCAATCTTTGGCAATAAACAATCACAGTATTGAGAAAGATGCACCATCAACTGCCTCAACCACAATTTCAGCATCTTTCACGCGCATTTTCAGAACTTATATTTCGCTGTCACCATAGCCTCGAACCGTCGCAGCACAAATTGCTGTGTATAGCAGTCCACGCTGCGAACCACCGAATAGGTGTAATCTTTCTGATTGGTAATATTTGTCAAAACCAGCGAATATTCAAACTTTCGGTACGAAAAATTCACTCCTGCATCTACAAACGCCGAATGGCAGTCGCGCAGTGTGGGGCACATCTGATTGTCGTAGTTCAACTTTCCATATATTTCCAATGTCTTGATTGGGAAAACCGACACTTTTGCGGCAAGCGTCACTCTATCGATTTTGGTTTCTGAATTTGTCACATCGGCTTTCTGGAGTGAGCTGTTGTAGTGTAAATCGAGGTCGAGCACCAATGCATCGTGCAGAAGGCTGCTCTCCACGCCAGCACCTGCCGAATAACTTGTGGTGCGAACTTCGGTGAGCAAGCCCTGCTTGCGATACTGGCGATTCATGCCTAAAGCACTGCCTGACACTCGCAGAGTGGTGCCATAATCATTCAGTCGTTTCGACAGCGTGAGGCTTGCATCATAGTTGTCACCGGTGTTGTCGAGCATTTCAGCCACCTGAGTCGTTAGCGACTCCGAAGCATCGCTCGATGTGAGGCTATTCTGCTTAACTCGGTTATACGACATCCTCAGCGTTCCGAAAACGGCTTTCAACGGATTGCGATAGCTGAGCGACAGGATGGCATAATCGGTGCGGCGCTTGCCCAGTTCACCCATACCCATCACGCGAGTCTGGCGGTAGGTTACATATATCGGATTTTCAAGCATATCGGCAATGTTGCCCGTAGAATAGCGTCGCCCTACCTTTAGCCCTACCTTGGCATAGCGATTTGGACTGTAATTCAAGGTAGATAACACTTGCACTAATGGCAAATTATGAGAATAATCGCCAAATTTCACTATCTGCCATTTCACAGGCACCTCGGTGCGCCATGTCAGCTTCGCAGATCCTACTTGCACAAAGGGTTCGGCAGCAGGAGTGATGTTGTAGCCTGCTATGTCGTTTATCTGAAAATCGCTATTGGCGGTGAGCATGGTGTTATAATCCGCATCAAACCATAATTTAGTACCCCAATATGCTTTTTGCGACAACGGCCATGTGAACGATGTTGTCTCAAGCGTGTGAAACGAGAGTCCTTTGGCCGACTGATGCACCACAGCCTCGCCTGTAGTCGGATTATAGGCGTGAATATAGTTAAGCGGCGTGTTCACCACATTCACAAGCGATGTCACTTCGTAGGCTTTACCGCCTCGCTTGATTACGATGTTGAAATTATTATCGATGGCTACCACATTCGACCGCTGATACTGCCCCATGCTTATGTTCTGGCTCAGCAAATGCGAATTATCGGCAAACGACGCCTTTGCCTTGAGCCAATTCATAACATACTTGTTGGGCGCATTGTTCTCATACTTCAGCAGCATGTTTGCCACATGATTTTCAAGCCTCGTGCCGTTATTCTCCTCTATCACTATAGGTGAGTTGCCGTTCCAATACTCTGTAACACCTGTGTTGCTGAAGCGGCTTTTCTCATAGTTATAGTCGGCAATCACGTTGAGCGTAGAGCTTTGTTTGAACTTCTGAATGGTATTGGCAGAGACGCTGACCGAACTATTATCATAATATCGATTCTTAGCGAGGTCGGTGGATCCGAATGGCGTTGCCGAGAACACCCTTGAGGCGCTATATAGGTTCGACTCGTTCTCTCCGGTGAGTGATTTTGTCTCGCCCTCATACGATTGCCCTGTATTGTTGGTTTTTGCCGTTACTATGGTCTGATTCTGTTTTGTGGCGAGCATAGCAAACAGTTCGCCCAGCCAAGTGAAGTCGTCGCCTGCGCCCACTCCGCCTTTCACATAACCCATCGGCTTTAATTTTCGCCCTTTTTTCAACTTCAAGTTGATTCCTGCTCGGTCGCTGATGCGCAGATTCTTCAGCACTTGCTTGGGCTGATGGTTTTCATACACGTTCACGCTCTCTATGTCGTCGGGCTGTATGTTGCGCGTGGCTATGGCATACCGTCCTCCCAATATGTCAAGTCCTTCGATATAAAACTTATTGATTGGCTCACCGTTATACATAATGCGACCATCGCTATCCACTTCTATGCCCGGCAAGCGCTTTATTACATCTTCTATGTTCCTGTCCGATTTGCTCACAAAGGAGCTTACTCTATACACTATTGTGTCGCCTATATTATGTATAGGCGGTATCTTCACCACCACTTCGCTCAGTTCGTAGGCTTTCTCGGCAAGAGCCACATTTAGCGGCTTTCCTTCCGGCAGCTTCGACACCTTGTATGTCACATTCTCATATCCAAGGCACGAAAACACTATCGTCTCGGGATTTTTTTCGTCCTTTGCGATTAATTCATAATTGCCGCCGTCGTCGGTGATGGCAAACGCCACTATCTTGCTTTGCGCATCAAACACCCGCACCGAAGCTCCTATTATGGCGTCTCCGGCGCTGCTACTTACCCTGCCTGCGATTCTCACATCGGCGCTGCTCGTCAATGCAGCAAATAGGGCAATTAGCATAGCGATATAAATGCCCTTGCTTCTCATTTTTCACTCAAGTTCTATTGGATTATAGAACAAGCGGCGTGGCGATAGCTTTTTTTCGCTTCCATCTGGGTTTTGAAGCATCCCCTTGAGCATCTCCGTAGAGTGTTCTATATAATAATCTTTTGCCTTCTTCACCGCCTTGCGGTTACTATTCAGGTAGCTCTTTTCGGTGAAACATATCTCCGACTCGCTCTGCCTGATTATCACTGCCGACATCAAGTGCTCGCTTTTAGAATCTTCCATTTCGAGTATCAAACCCGGCAAACCCGTAAATTTCCATGGTCCATCGGATGCTGGCACATCGCTATACCACGCCACCCATTGCCTACCTCGAAATGTGGTGGTGGCTTTGTGGCATACCTGTCCGCATACGGTCTTTTCGCCTTCCTCAAGCTCCCATTCAAGCTTAGGGATAGGCTCTTCGTAGAGAAACCAATCTAACAGCACCGTCTCACATACCTTTACTGTTTGCGATTTCAAGTCTTTTATCGCAAATCCGGCTTTTGCTCTGTATTTAGCATACATTTCGCTGTATTGGCTGCTCAATATCACCTTATTTTTGCTCGTGGCTATGGCGGAATCTAAGCGATAGGTGCCATAATTGAAATACTTGCTGAAATTTTTGCCAATCTGAAGCATATAGTATTTCTCGTCGCTTCGGTCAAGCACCGGATCGTAAACATTATGCAGATACACAACCTCCAACTCACTGCGGTCGAGTACCTTTACAGGTGACAAACGTGCCGGCTGATTGCCATAATCAGCATTTTGAAGCTGGGCTTGAGCTACAACAACATTCAGTAATGTTATAACAAAAATTATTAGCCTTATATTCATAATTATAAACAAGCCTTGCCGACGACAATCTAAAGTCGTCGGCAAGGCAACAATATCATTCTACCTTATGTACTTCCGAACAAAGAATCTCATCTAGTTCTGCATAAAACTCTTGAGCTTCTTCTTCAGATTCAAAAGAAGAAGGATCTACAGTAACTGCAACTTCACCACACGAAGATACATACAAGTAACTAGCTCTTGCCGCAGATATACAGCATATGCTACAAACTAAAACAATTAATAACTTTTTCATGTCAACGAATTTTTAAATTGATTTGATTAGTAAAAATTTAGTACCTATTTGAAATAGATCTGACAAATGTAGCAAATAATTTTCAAAGTCTAATTTAGTTAATAAATTTTAACAATAAAAGGCAAATAAATTACGATTTACAACAAATTAATCTAAATTGTTGCGTTATTGTAAGCAAATTTGTGATTCTTTTTACAACTAACAAACGACAATAAAATCCTAATGGATTATTCGTTATTAGGCAATTCGTAGAAGATTGGCAATGGTGGGACATCGATGGCATTGCTTTCTATTGTGATATTGGCGCCTTCACGACCAGCCATTTCGCGCAAATCTTCCACTGCCACGTTAACACTCTCCGTAGGCGTAAAACCCTTATATTGAACTCTTAATGCTGCATTTGCCACGCAGCAACTCACTGCCATCATAGCAGCCGCTATCGCTATTTGTCCTATCTTCATTTCTATCAGTATTTCTATTTCTTGCAAATATATCCCCCTCAACGCCCTCGCCAATTGCACAAAATTATGCTTTGCTTTCACAAAACCACTTTTGCCTCCGAAAAATCCCAACCAAATCCACCACAAAATTGTGAAAATCCGTATTAAAGCCACATAATATCCGTGAAAATCCGTGTTTTAACAACACCCGCAGCACAATCTCATGCAAAAGGGGAGTAATACTATTGTCTTAGCCAAAGTCAGTCACTACAACGACAGTCGCCTGCCATGGTTATGACAGACGACCGTCCAATGCTTTCTACCAGCGAAATCTGATTGTTTACGGCAAAATGATATAGAAGTTAGAATGTACCTCTCATAATATTCTGCTATTTTACAAGTGTAATCTTTCCATCAATTATGTATAATCCTGACGGAAGAGGTTTTGCCAACATTTTCACACCAAGGATGTTGTAGATGGTTGATGTGATAGGAGTATCTGCGTCAATAACCGAGATAGAAGATGACAAATCCGATATTGCGAATTCCGTGTCTTCGGTCACGTCGTAGGTAAAGATGCCATCTGCATCTGTAATTTCTTTTCCGTTTGCCATCACCTTGATTTGCTGTCCATCACAGGCATTTATTGTAAATCGTGTACCTGGGAGAACAACAACTCTTTGTGCGGCTTCTACAGGTGTGATGATATCCTGCATTATGTTAGCAGCTTCTATATCGCCTGTAAATGTAACAGTGTATGTACTTTCCTGAGATTCGCCAATGTATAGTTTGACGATGTCGTCTGAATCGAGAGTCTTATAAGTGTAGTTGGCTGATGCGTCGCTGTCGGGATATATGAGTCTATTGTTTATGTATGCGAGACCATCATTTGCCCAACTCCAATTAAACGGATTCTGTATTTGGCTGAAATCTATCTGGTTGTACCCTTTGTGAAGCGACTCTTTGTATTCGGCTTTTGCATTGTTGGTAAAAGAGAAGGCATCACTTTCTGTCGGATCAACATTGAGATATACAATCATTTGGCTGTCAAAATTGAGCTTCTCCGCATCTATTACTATTTTTGTATCTTGTGTGATATACGTAGAGTATTCGCTCGGGAAATCGGTGATTTGTGCATCGCCCACCTTCATGCCATTGAATTTGTATGCTCTCATGTCTCCCTTAAGGGTAAGTTTCTTGCCGGCTTTGATTGTGAATGAGCCAAGGTTTTCAGGGGCTATATCTTCGCCATCGGCAGTGACCCTGGTAAGGAAATTTTCGGCACCATTGACAAGCTCAAACGACACATTGCAATCCACGTCAGGATACTGTGTCGTAATTTTGATAATGTCCCCATGCTCGGCAGAAGGTGACACAACGAAGGATGTAGTGCCCTCTACCTTATTGCCATTAAGGGTGATTTTGTATATTGGAGCTCCTGTAGCAGAAGTAATAGTGAAGGGCAGTTCTTCATCCGCGTTGTACCAAACTTCTACCTCTTGCCCATCTTGAAGATCGTCAACCTCTTCTAAAGAAGTGGATCTGACCATGCGAATGGCTGAGGCTCTATCCACGGTAACCCAGCAGCTCGCATTGCGGTGTTCAGACATCAACAGAGTTTCTACCACGTACGTATCACCTTCACAGTCTGCTGTGATGGTTTTTGTCCAGCCGGTATATTTGTTAAAGTTTCCATCCGGCTGACCCCCTCGGGTGACTGATGAGAGTACATAGCCACCTTTCGGGGTTACTTCAAGAACACAAGATTCTTGTACATTAAGTTCGGTTCGCGACTTTACTAATTCCTCTATGGGAGTGCCGTCAATTTTGATTTTACATGACTCGGGTTTATCAAACTCCAAGACAACGTTGATAGCATTAGCTTGGGAAAACGACACAAATGCCAAAAGCATTGTGGTTAAAATAGTGTTGAACTTTTTCATAAAACAGTTTACTAAAAACGTTAGTTGGACAAGTTATAAGTATCTGCCGTTTACTGATAACAATTGCTATTATCACAAAGGACAAAGTTAAGAATTATTCCGTAATAAACTAACAAATCGCAGAAATTAACAGCACAGCGTCTCAAGTCGCATCGTGGAGTAAGAGGTAATGACGAGCATATGCAGCAATTCGAAGACCATTCTTTGCCATCTGCATAGCTAATCTTATCTCGCAAAAAACAGAGTGGCTGATTTTAGAAAAGCACAAAAAAATTAGGGGGCACACCTGTTTCGCAACAGATATGCCCCGCGCTGAAGTAATTGTTCTAAACTTATGTTACTATAAACAATAAATACCGCACTGAGAATATTTTATTTTACTATCACTTTCGCAGAATTTGCGCCTTGACGCACTACATACACGCCTGCCGCAACCTGATCTGCAACGCATGTGGTTATGCCTGCCTCAACCGTAGCTGTTGCCACAAGGCGTCCTTGCGCATCTATCACGCTTACTTCGCCTGCCACTGGGGTGCATACGCTGATGCCTTGTGCCGAGGCTGTAACTTCGAGCGATGCTGCAGCTATGTCGCTGAGCGATGTGGCGTTATATTGTATGGTAGCGCTCGCCTTGCGACCGTTAGAATTTGCCACAAGTGTCAAAGAGCCTTCGCCCTCCGATGTTCCTTCCACATATAGGTAGCCTTCGGCAATGTTTGCCTTGATGCTGCCTGTGGTTTCGGCTGTTACCACTATAGCTGCGTCTTGGTTATCGGCATCGCTCACGATATCGGTAAGGCGATACTTGGCTGTGGTGCCTGGTGCCACGCTGCCGAGTGCTGTCACATCAAATTCTGGAGCATATTTGTCGGAAAAGAACACTTGAGCCGGGAATGGATATTCGGTTGTGAATGTTTCGCCGTTGACATCGATGCTTGTTGGCAATTCTTCGTCGGTGAGCAATTCGCCTGCCTTGTTCCATTCGCGATACGCACTATTCTTGCCCCATGAGGTCTGATTCATCATCGAGCAGATGTTGCCGCTCGCCGGATGCACGCCCACACCTCCGTCGTAGAAGGTGTAGCTATCGCCTGTCATATCTATGATTTTGGTAAGTTCATCGTTGTCGATGTCGTAGCAATAGATGCCTTGGTTTTCCCAGCCATCTACCGATTTCCAGTAGAGTTTATTCTCGAGGGTGCTTGCCGAGAAGCCGTCGGTGCACCATGAGTATTTGTTGATAGCCACTCCGGCTTCCACTGCCACCTCTTCCGATGCCAAGGTGTATGGATTGACCTTCAGCAACTTGTTGGCATCTACCACACTTGCCCAGATATTGCCGTCGTGCGACATCACCAAGCCGCCGAAAGTGCCCTCGATGGTGCTTTCGATGGCGTTGGTGGCTGGGTCGATTATCGCCAAATTGCCTCTAAATTCACACACAAACACCTTGCCGCCTGCATAAACCATTGTGCTGTATTCGCTGTCGCCAATGGTTGCCTTGCACTCTGTGAGATCTTTGTCATATACCAACACGCCGCCCGAGGTGCTGACGTATGCTGCATCGTCGGTAAGCATAATGGCGCGTGGGTCCACACCGCCCGGCAGGGTCTTTAGCTCCTTCTCTATCTTGAGCGTTGCCGCATTGAGCACCGATATGCGTGCGCCGTATCCCTCCGACGAATATGCATTTTGCTTAGAGCAAACATACACCTTGCCGCCATACACAGTGCCAAACTGCGCGGTTACGCCCAGCTGTGTGCCGTTGCCGTTCTCCACCTCTGGCGCACGATACACCATAGTGCCGTCGCTGGCGCGGAAATACATATATCCATGCACATGGCCATACCAACCTTCATTTAGCAAGAATATGCCGTCTTCGTAATCCACGTTTGCCACAGTCTCTGCCGATGCTGTGAGGCATGCTGCAGCCGAAATCATTAGTAAGAATTTTTTCATGAGTTAATGAGTTAATGTTTTTTGTTTTAGTGTTACATTTGTCTGTTATTTGCTGTCCTATCGCTGTGCGTCACCGAGGCTCTCCTATCCGCCCAGGGAACGCTCCTGCCGCAATAGCCACAGCACCGCCCTACTCTCACACCGCACCATCCCGCGGCTGGCTCTGCAAGCCACGCCACAGAATTAGCGTGCAATTTTGGGGCAAGAGATGCACACAGTTATCGCCACCACGCCATTGCGCGTGGTGCGACTAATCGCCATGTCATCCCACTGTGTTGGCAAAATGTAATCTTACATTAGCTCTAACGATTGCCGCTGGCCCTAATTCCCGAAGGCCTCACTGACATCGGCGCTATGCTGTCCACCCGTTTACGCCATCTCTACTGAGAGGACTAACTCGGGCATGCTCACGGCTCCGATAAACCTTGGCAGGTCTTCTGACTCGCTTCAATCTGGCGGACCGCCTTCCCACATCGCTTTGGCAATGAAGTGGCTGAATTGTGATTTTGTCCGCAGATTTTCCGAAGCACACAGCAGCGGATCTGCTCGGGATTCTCACCCGATTCCCTTTTCACCGAACGGCATTTAGTGGCAATGCCATCCGACACCAAAGTTCTCTGCAAATTTAGCGAAACTTTTCCGTTTTATTACCTTATTGTCCGAAATTTTTCATATCCTTTGAAAAATCTGGCAATAATCATTACCCCATTAACACAAATACAATCTATAAAATTTACCTCAGCACAACGTCGGAGACGTTGATTTATGGTTAGCACCACACAGAGGGAGCGCAGCGACCGGTGTGGTGTGCCCC
>CALZAF010000038.1 GCA_945612775.1 uncultured bacterium
TACACAATATTGCACGGATTTTCACCGCAAACTGCTTGTGAAAACCCGTGCAATAATTCTATTTGCAAAAAAAATCAGCGTTTATTCAGCAAAAAAAGGATGCTCCAAGAACCAATCTCAGAGCATCCCCAAAAACAATTTTATTCAAAAAGCAATAAAGGTGTCTTTATTAGAAGTTTTTGCCAGTGTCCCACCATAGGCGAGCGTCGATAGCATCCTTTTGGCCACGAGCGCTTAGGATAGCTACGCCTTCAGCCAAACCTGCTGGGTTAGCAGCACGTTCGTCGTATGAGAATGGCAAACGACGGATACCGATTTCGGTAAGTTCTTCGGCACTGCCGCTCAAATATTCACCCTGAACGTTGTTGTTATCAGCTGGGATTGGGAACAACTTAGGATAGCCAGTGCGACGATATTCAGCCCATGCGTTCAAGCCTTCTGGGAAGCCTGCAATCCACTTTTGGGTGATAATCTGTTGCAATTGTTCTTCCTTTGTGCCACCAGCATTATACTTAACAGGAACTGTGTTAACAGCTGCAATGTTGTTAGCTGGGTTATGTGGGTCTTCGTAGTCGATTGGAAGAGTTTCGCCATTGATGTATTCCGAAGCATCGAAGCCATACTTAGCGAATGAGTTGCGGATACCTTCTTCATAGAATGTCTTAGGATCACCGCTAATCCAGCCGCGAAGAGCTGCTTCAGCCTGCAAGAACGAAGATTCGGCACGGCTCATGATTGGCATAGGCACGTCGGTTGAGTAAGGACCACCGCTTGCTGGGCACTTGATGATAGAATACATCTTGTAGCTCGAGCCATCAACCTTCAAACCGTTGCGGATACCCTTGATTTGACCTACCAAACCGGCTGGAGTACCGTCAGGACGATAGATATCACCCTTGCCACCCCATCCTACACCTTGAACTGTAGCTTCAAGGCGTGGGTCGTTGTAACCCTTAAGGATAGTTTCGTAGTTAGCCGAGACAGCGCAGTCGTTGTAGTCGCGAGCGATAAGAGCTTGTGGGTTGCGAGTATTTGCATCCTTAACCTCGATATCTACGTTCTTAAGCAGACCGTACTTGTTGCCACAAGCTGCCACTGCGTGAGTCTTAGCCAATTCTGGAGATATCACTGCAAGGCGCATAGCCAAGCGGAGGCGCAATGTGTTGCCAAATTGCAACCATGTAGTTTGGCTCTTGCCGCACATCTTGTCCCATTCCAAGCGAGTAGCATCGTCGCCACCGTTAGCATCGAGCCACTTGGTCAAGCGGTCGCATGCATCAGCAAGTTCGGTAAGGAATGCGGTGTAGCACACCTCTTCTGAGTCATACTTAACCGAGATACCGCCTTGCATAGCTTCGGTGTAAGGACATGGACCATAGGTATCCACCATCTTGTGTGCACCTGCCACCTTCATGATTTCGCTGATTGCGAAGAAGTCGTCGGCAAGATTGTCAATCTTTTGAACGCTTGCCATTGGCTTTACCACGTGAAGAAGCATATAGTTCAAGGTATAGCCGTTCCAACCGTTCATCATGAAGTAGTTGTCGTTGTTGTTACCACCGTTGAAGGCAGTAGGGATTGCCATATAACCTGAATAAAGGTCGGCATTCAAGTTTTGTATCAACTGATATTCCCAGTTGCCGTTCGATTGGTTGTAGAAGATTGAGAGCTGAGCTTCGTTGAACAAGTCGCTCATCTTCACTTCCGAGTCGGGTATTTGGAATGGATTGGTGTTTATGTCTTCGAAGTCTCCTGTACAGCCTGTACCCATCAAAAGTGCTGCACCTAACAATAGAGAACTCTTAATATATTTTTTGATCATAATTCGTAAATATTAGAAAGAAAGTTTCAAGTTAAGACCAAAGCTGCGGGTAGCAGGGATGCGATAGTAGCCCATACCTGCATAACCATTGCTTGTTGACATCGAAGTGTCAGGATCGCTTGGGCAATCCTTGTAGAGGAAGAACAAGTTACGTGCGATTACGCTGAGGCTCAAATCGTTGCCGTTACCGATAAGGTTGCGGAATGTGTAACCGAGCGAAAGTTCGCGCAAGCGGAAGTTGGTCTGTGAATATGCATAGTAGTCACCGCTACCACCGTTGATTGAACCGATGGCTGTGAAGAACTTCTGTGCATCCATCTTTTCTACCGAACCCGAAGCAGTGTTATATACTTCCACGCCACCGTTGTCGCGTGCTTCTGCCGACTTTTCTGATACGCCGTACATGTCGAGCGATGCTTGTGTCATGTCGAAGAAGTTGCCGCCTATCGAACCGTCGATCAAGAAGTAGAGCGAGAAGTCCTTATAGTTGAAGGTGTTGCCCCAACCCAAACGAGCGTCTGAGTTTACGTTACCTACCTTCTCAAAATCGTCGGCATATTGAATCTTACCGTCGCCGTTTACGCAGATAAGACCAGTCTTTTCGTCACGGATGAAGTTTTGTGCGTAGATGTCGCCATACTTACCGCCTTCAACCAACCATGAACGCAAACCGTACATCGAACCGATATCTACCTTGTCGAGGCGGTCGGCTTCTGAGATGCCTTCGCGGTTATCGAGCTTAGCTATCTCGTTGCTGTTGTACGAGAAGTTTACTTGAGTCTTCCATGAGAAGTCCTTAGTGAACTGTTGTGTCCAGCTTGCTGTCAATTCCACACCTTGATTCTGGATGTCACCAGCGTTGAAGTAGTAGCTGCTATAACCAGTTGCAGCAGGAACCGACATCGAGAAGTATTGGTTCTTGTTGTTGGTCTTATAGTAAGTTACGTCAAAGTTGAAGCGGTCGTTGAACATCGATGCATCGATACCTACTTCAAGTGAGTGCAACTTTTCAGGCTTCATGTCGGCAAATGGCATCGAAGTGTTGAATGAGATAGAACCATTAGCGAAGCCGTTCAATGGGTTGGTGATATATACTGGCACTTCGTTACCTACTATAGAGTAAGAAGCACGAGCCTTCAACTGGTTGAATACTGTTGGAAGCTTAACCATATCGCTGATTACTGCAGTAAGACCAACCGATGGATAGAAGTAAGAACCATTAGGAGTGAATGCCAAAGTAGATGACCAGTCGTTACGGCCAGTTACGTCTAAGAAGAGCATATCCTTCCAGCCCAATTGTGCTGTAGCAAATACGGCGTTCAAGCGCTTGCGGCTCAAGCCCTTGCTCGATCCGTTCTTGGTTGAGTTGGCTATATCCCAGAAGTTTGGCAAATAGCGGTCGCCACCTTGATTCAAGTTCTCGTTTTCTTGCTTGTAATCGTTGAAGCTGGCACCTGCTGCTGCGCTCACTGAGTAGTCGCCGAAGGTCTTGTTGAAGTTAAGCATGATATCGCCGTAGAATGTGCGCATCATGTAGTTTTCTTCTTGATATTCACCGTTAGGGTTAGCAAGCACCTGGCTGGTTGATGCATGAACGGTGCGTGCCCAACGGTCGTTGATGCGGTCGTAGCTCAAACGGCCTTGAACGAACAAGTAGTCGGTGATGTCGTAACGAGCGCTTCCCGATACGAGAATACGGTTACGAGTCTCTTGGCTGCGTACACGGTTAAGAATCCAGTATGGGTTCTGCGAGAAGTCGTTGTTAACGTCGCGATACCAGTTTTGTTCGCTGTATTGCTTAACGTCGTTGTAGATTTCGAATGTGTCCTTATAATAGCCCCAATCGCCGTTGGCTGGGAATGTATAAAGACCGGTAAGTGGGTTTTGATACTGACCACCACGTGGACGGTTGTTACCCTTTTGTGTAATGTAGTTAGCCGAACCCGAAAGAGTCAAACGGTCGTCGAGAAGCTTATAAACCTGCTTGAACATCATGTTGTGACGCTTGAAGTCGTTGGTTGGCATGATGCCTTCAGCTGTGGTGTTGGCATACGACATGTATGACTGAATCTTGTCGGTACCGCCACTAACTGCGATAGAGTTGATGTAGGTAGCACCAGTGCGGAAGAAGTCGCTCGATGCGTCAGTGCCGTTGCTAATCTTGTCGCCCCAGCTGTTGGTGTCGAGGCTACCGTTGGCAAGAACAGGAGCACCATAGCGGCTCTGGATTTCTGGCTTGTCGAGAGCAGATTCGATAGTGATATTGCTGGTGAAGTCCACGCGAACGCGGCCCGACGAACCCTTCTTTGTAGTAACCAAAACTACACCGTTGGCTGCTTGCGAACCGTAAAGAGCGGCTGCCGATGCACCCTTAAGCACGTTGATGCTTGCGATATCGTCTGGGTTAAGGTTCGACAATGCGTCACCACCATCACGACCACCGTAAACTGATTCAACCTGCGACATGGTGTTGTTGCTCATTGGCACACCATCGATTACGATAAGAGCTTGGTTGTTACCTTGTGCCGACTTGTTACCGCGAATCACAATCTTCGACGAACCACCTGCACCCGACGAGTTTGGTGTGATTACCACACCTGCTGCCTTACCTTGCAAGCTGTTGATCATGTTGGTTTCCTTGGCGCGTACCAATTCTGCACCTTTTACTTTCTGGGTTGCATAAGTCAATGATTTTGCCTTACGTTCAATACCCATAGCGGTTACCACCACTTCGTTGAGGTTGAGTGAGTTAGAACCCAATGCAACATCAACAACTGTACGATCGCCCACTACTTCTTCAACGGTTTCCATACCGATGTATGAAATCTGAAGCACTGCTCCATCCTTCACATTTTCCAATCGATACTTACCATCAATATCAGTAGCAGCTCCAATACTTGTACCCTTAACAACCACGCTGGCGCCTATCAAGGCCTCCTTTGTGCTTGCATCAGTAATCGTACCTGTAACCACTTTTTGCGCCCAAAGCGCACTTGTACATGCCATTGCAAGTACAAGAAGAAGAAGATACCTCCGCATAATAGATTTTTTTGGTTAATAAATAATGTTTTGTTGGTTATTGGTTTATTAAAAAATTAATAATTGTGCTGTTACACAATTTAGGATAGAATAAGAGCGAGTAGCTGATGTTTTACTTTAATTTTGGTTACCTCCCTTAATTATCCTTTGTTGCTGTTCTGTCAAATATGGTATTCTCTCTGTAATTATACTCCGATTGTCGTCTCTTAAAACCCACTTTTTTGCTCTCTTTTCCTCCTTCTATTACGTGGTTCGCAGCGACTCCTTTCGAAGTTTCATCACTCCTTTCATCACTCCTACATATTGTAAAATCCACCATTAGTCGACTCCACATTAGCATTTGCTCTGAAAGTGAAGGCAAATATAAGTGAATTTTCTATAATCGCAAGCGATTTTCGTCAAATTCGGTCACTATTTAACATTTCAGTGGCCATTTGCTTGCAAAAAATCGGCGTTGCAGTCTATTATCTGCTACACTATGAAGCTATCGTCGTAGTATTTCGTTTTCACCACTTCCACCTCACGTCCTTCGTAGGTAATAGCCATGCCTCGATAGCTCTCCGGGATATATAATGTGCTGATTGCGCTCCATTGTGGCTCGCCGAAATCGTAGGACTGGCCGCTTAGCGCAAGCGCATTGTTCACATAGTCGATTTCCCAGTATCCGCCGCCTGCGCAGCGGTCACCGGGGAGCAACAGGTCGCGGTGCTGAAACACCGACCCGATGCGCAGATATCCAGCCCAGGTCAATATAAATTTTGGTTGTAACATATTGATTATTATTTATTTACTGCATTAACAGCTCTTGTGTGTCATAATGTCGAGCACCAGACGGTCGGTCTCGTTCATTGCTTCGCGGCCTATGCTCGTGAGGTTGTGTATGGTGTTATCCACATCTTCATCCACTATACCCTCCACCGAGGTTACCGTGTGGCCTTCCATAGCCAAAATGGCTGAGAACACAGCTGTTGACACGCCGCTGGTTACCTTGAGCGCGCAACTTGGCTTGGCTCCGTCGCACACCATGCCGGTGAGGTTGGCTACCATATTCTTCACTGCATACGATATCTGCTCGTAAGATCCGCCCATCAGATAAGTGATGCCGCAGCTCGACCCGCTGGCTGCCACCACGCAACCGCACAGCGCCGACAAGCGGCCGAGGCTTTGCTTAATGTAGATTACCGTCAAGTGGCTGAGCGTAAGTGCTCTGATGAGTTCTTCTTCGCTTTTGTTATTGTCCTCGGCATACACCACCACCGGCATGGTGGCTGTGATGCCTTGATTGCCGCTGCCCGAATTGCTCATAACGGGTATCATGGCACCCGCCATACGGGCATCGCACGCTGCCGATGTGTACGACACGATGCGCGAGAAGGTGTTGTCGCCCAGCACGCGGCGCTCGTTGATGCTACTGCGCATCACGCGGCCCAATTCGTGACCATAGTGACCTTCGAACGACTTCTCGGCGGCTGCCTTATTCAGATCGCGGGTCTGGAGAATAAAGCGTATCTCATCGAGCGGAGCGGTCATTGCAAAGTCATACACCTTGCGCAGGGTGAGCTGAGGCTCGTCGCTGCACTCTTCGGCTGCCGACCCGTATTGCTCGTCGAGGAGCACCTCATCGCCCGACTTGAGATAGACAAATGTGGTGTGTCCGCCGGCTATGATGGCTGTGGCTGTGCCGCCATCGGCCGATGTCACTTCTATCTCGATGTAAAGCTTCTCGCTGATGCCTTCCTTAAGGCTTATGCCGATGGCTCCGCTTGCTATATATTCTTTACCGCGCGCCACGGCTTCGGGAGTGCAGTCCTTAAGCACCTCGAGCTGATAGCTCGACTTGCCTATCATCGAACCCAGCGCAATGGCTATGGGCAAACCCACCATGCCTGTGCCCGGAATACCCACGCCCATGGCATTTTTCAAGATATTAGCACTCAAGCGCGCCTCGATGCGCACCGGCTGGCTGCCAAGCAGTTCGGTTGCCTTTGCCACACACAGCGCCACGGCTATCGGCTCCGTACAGCCTATTGCTGGCACCACTTCTCGCTTTATCAGGTCGATAATGCATTGTCTTTCATGTTTGTCAAACATATCGCTACAGTCTTTTTTCTGTTTATGTCCACAAAAATAAGCATTTATCCCGACCTTTTCAAGCACTCGCGAGCGAAATATTAGCATTATGCAACGATTTGTTGCTCGCCACTGCCGCCACCGCCGCCGAGCTATGGCAAATTGCTCGCCATCGACCAAAGCACAGCGAGAGAAATCGCGCTGTGGCGCAATTTCTCTCGCTTTATAGGTAGTTATCGAGATTAGTGACTGAAATTCAGTTTTTTACATCACTCCGCCCGACAAATTTTTACTTCTTGTATTCCTTGATGGCTTGCATAAGAGCTTCCCAGTGTTCTGGAGTCATGCCGTTGCCAGTGAATACGCAGATACCTGCTGCACCTGCTTCCATCGATGAGATGGCTGCCTCGCCGATTTCTGATGGCAATAGACCTGAATTTTCTGGGTCAACTACCTTATCCTTGTTTCTCCAGTCGTGGCAGATGAATAGACCGCTATACACTGGTGTGCCCTTGTCGGCTACGCTCTTCACTTCTTCTTCGGTAACCTTGCCTACCCATTCGGCTGTTTCCAAATAGAAGTCGTTGTAGTTCATTGGGAACACTGCATCCACGTTCCACTCGTTCCATTGCTGACGAACCATCCAAACGGCGTGGCTGTCTGGACCTGGGAATACGTCGGCGCTCACCTTCTTGCCCATAGCGTGAACTGCGTCGCAGATTTGGTTAACAAGGCGGGTAACATTGTCGCAGCGCCACTTAGCCCATGCCTTAACGGTGTCGGGCTCTTCGGTTGCGCGAATGTCGATGCCTGTTTCTGCCTTAAACTCTTCTACGCACTTGTCGCAATAGCAGAAGTCGGCCTTTGGATATTCCTTATCCATCACGAGGCCATACTTTTCCCACAAGCCGCGGCTCAAGATTACGTCGGCATAGCGGATGTAGTCGAGCTGAACGAAATCCACTTCAGGAATAGCTGCAATCTTCTTAACCTTCTCAATCAAGAATTCGGCAACCTTAGGATTGCGTGGGTCGAGAGTGGTGTAATATGGCACGTAAGGAGGATTGTCGTAAGCCGATTCGCCGAGGCGGTTTACGGTGTACATAGTAGAGTCAACGCCCTCTTGGTTAGGACTTTGAATCATCGTTGGGCACCATGCGTGGAATTCCAAGCCGTGCTGCTTAGCCAGCTTGGCTGCTGTGTCGGCACGCTCAACGCTGAAACCAACATTGATACATACGCCCTTCAAGCCCAATTCTTGATATTGAGCAAAGTGTTCGGTCAAGGTTGCTGCATCGCTATAACCTTCCCATGCATACACAGGAATGTCGCTCACTCCTGCCGACTGCTGGCATGATGCCATTGCCATCACTGCCAACGCGCCTAAAAATAATTTCTTCATCATAATAGTATTTTTCGTAATTATTTAGTATTGAAATAGTTGTCTATTAAGTCTCTACGCATTAGCGGCGACGCAGATATCCGTCTTGATCGATGTAGATCTGCTTGCCGTCGGCCTTGGTGATGGTGATTTCGTAGTAGTGGCTGATTGCCTCTACGCTAATCTTTGCTCCGGCAGGAAGCATAGTCATTTCCTTGCTGGTCAAACCGAAGTCTTCGAGGCGGCCGAAGTAGCGACCGTGCTTCGAATATTGCTCTTCTTGAGCATAGAACATAGCCCAGAGCAAGCGTTCTGCTTCGAAATCCACTGGATACTCGAATTTTTCCTTCTTCGTGCCAACTTTGTTGCCTGATAGGTAAACGAAGCCCCAGCGTTCTGGCATGTGCATTGCCACCATACCTGTTGGACCCCATGTCCAGTTGTCTTCAGGAAGGTATTTGCCATTCGACTCTTTCTTGCGCGAATATTTTGTGCCGTCGAGGTCGAATTGCCACTCTACGCGCGAAAATCCGAGGCGGATATAGTTGCCTGCCTGCAAATAGTTGTCGAAACTTTGTGCAATGGCTTTGCGTGGAATGGCAAATTCCACTGTCCAACCTTCGTCTTGGTCCTTGGGGTTATTTAGAGTGCCATGAACTTGAGTCTTAACCTTAAGTCCCGGGCAATCCCACTGGAATTGCACGAAAGTAGGAGTGAACGAGCGATAAGGCTTTTCGATAGCGAGGTCGAAGATTGTGCCGATGGCATTTACCTCGATTTCGAAATAGTTGTGAGCATCGCCGTCGGGGTCGATAAATATCTCGAAGTCGTTGTTATAATACACGATTTCGTCGTGATTCTTGATGTCAGCCCAAACGTGAGGGTCGCTCAATTCGGCTCCAACATATAGGTAATCGTCATCCCACAGCATCTTTGCCATAGTGGCGTAGCGTGGCTTTGGGAAGCCTTCGCCGCTGATATCCACAAATGCTTTGATTTCCTCGGCTTTTTGCCAAGATTTTTCGTTGAGTTTGCCGTCGATTTTGATTTTCCCTGCGGTGCGGTAGCACACATAACTGTTAGGAATAGTCAAAAAACGGGCAAATTTCTCGGTAATGGGTTGTGCCGATGCGCTCATAACGAACGCTGCACAAAGTGTGATAAGAGAAATTAGTTTTTTCATGTTGTTATCTCTGGTTTTAGGTTATTTGATTTCGAATTTACCTTTCAGACGGATGTCGCTGCTGGCAGCGCCCACCATAACCTGCCATGTACCTGGTTCTACCACCTGACGCAGCTCTTGGTTATAGAGTGCGAGGTCGTCGAAGCGCAAGTCGAACTTCACCTTGGCGCTTTCGCCCTTCTTGAGAGCTACGCGCTTAAATCCGCGCAGTTGCATGTGTGGAGTTTCCACCGAACCGATTTCGTCGCGCAGATATAGCTGCACCACTTCTTCACCGTCGCAGTTGCCGGTGTTGGTGATGGTACATTCCACTGTCTGATACACGCCTTTTTCGCGGCTTGGCGCTATGGCGAGGTCGGAATATTCAAATCGGGTGTAGCTCAAGCCGTAGCCAAACGAATAGAGAGGTGCCGCCTTACTGTCGATATAGTCGTGCGATGGGTGCTTTGAATAGAACACTGGAATCTGGCCCACATTGCGTGGAATGCCCACCGGGATGCGTCCTGCTGGGTTGTAGTCACCAAATACCACGTCGGCAACTGCCTCGCCGCCTTGTTCGCCTGGATACCATGCTGTGAGCAGTGCGTTGGCGCGCTCTGATGCAAGGTTCATATTAAGCGGACGGCCTTCGATATACACTACCACGAGTTTCACGCCGGCATCGATGAGCGCGCCCATGAGTTTCTCTTGGTCGCCAAGCAGATTGAGGCTTGCGCGGTCGTAGCCTTCGCCTGAATCCATATCGGCAAGGGCTGCATTCTCATCTACCTTGGCAGCGCCGGTAGAGAAATATTCGGTCTTGAAGTCGCGTGCCGATGAACCGCCCACCACGAGGATGGTAACATCGCTCTTCTTGGCGGCTTCTACGGCTTCGGCGATTTTGCTATTGGTGGTGTCGCGGATGGCGCAACCTTTCACATACACCACTTCGGTGCTCTTGCCCACATGACTGCGAACGCCGTCTAGCACGGTGCGAATCTCCTCGCGTGCTTGTGGTGCAGTGTAGTCGCCAAGTTGGTTATATGCCACATCGGCGTTAGGACCAATCACTGCCACGCGCTTCACGCTCTTGCTCAATGGCAGTATGCCGTCGTTCTTGAGCAGAACGATGCCCTTGCGAGCCACTTCGCGAGCCACTTCGCGGTGTTCCTTGCTGCGAACTATCTTGTCGGCCTTGGCTGGATCGACGTATGGATTGTCGAAAAGTCCGATTTCAAACTTCTTGCGAAGCACATTTCTCACGGCGCGGTCGATGTCGTCCATTGTCACCTTGCCTTTTTCATAGGCGGTCATGAGGTGCTTATATGAATTGCCTTCGAGGTCCACATCTACGCCTGCTGCGAGGGCTATTGCGCCTGCATCTTCATAGCTGGCGGCGCAGCGGTGTGTGGTGGCTATTCCCTCGATGCTCTGAAGGTCGGAATATACAAATCCTTCGAATCCCCACTGATTGCGAAGCAGGTCGGTGAGCAAATATTTGTTGCCGGTGCAAGGCACGCCGTCGATGGCGTTATACGATGTCATAATGGTGCCCACGCCTGCCTCTACGGCGCGCTTAAACTGTGGCACATATTCGCTGAGCAATGCTCGCATGCCCACATTGGCACATTCGCCGTTCAAGCCGCCTTCGGGGATACCGTAGGCTGCGAAGTGCTTCAAGGTAGAGAAGACGTGCTTTCCGTCGGTCATCTCTTCGCCTTGCATACCCTTAACTATCTCGGTAGCAAGCACTCCGGTAAGATATGGGTCTTCGCCGAAGGTCTCTTCCATACGGCTCCAGCGTGGCTCGCGAGCAATGTCGATTACCGGACCGTAGCCTACGCCCGCCCCTTGCAGGCGTGCTTCGAGGGCTATTACCTCGCCCATGCGGCGCATTAGGTCTTGGTCGAAGGTGCTGGCTTGCGACAGCGCGGTAGGGAACACTGTGGTGCCTATAGCCATGTGTCCATGAGGACATTCTTCGGCTATGAGCAACGGAATACCCAGACGGGTGTTCTCGATGGCATATTTCTGAATCTTATTGATTGCCTCGGCTGCGAGTTTTGGATTCAAACCGTTGGCGAGGGTTTTGCGGGTCCAAGGGTCGGCACGGAGCACTGCCCAGAGCGAACCGAGAGGCTGCTGCGCCATGCGGTCCTTAAAGAGCTGCGACACTTCCACCTTATTGCCTTCTTTCTCATACATAGGCCAACCGAGCGGACAAAGCAGCTGTCCCACTTTCTCATTGAGTGTCATCTGCGAGAGCAGGATATCCACGCGCTCATCAACGCTAAGGGTTGCATCCTTGTAGCGGCGGTCGATTGACCCCTTTTTGGGTGCTGCCTGAGCCATTAATGGCACCATCACAGCCAACGCCAAGAATAGTCTGAATAAGTTTTTCATTTTCCGGAAAAAAATTTCAATATTTGGTTCTTAGATTATTTATTTACAAAACAACGATTCGTCTCTGCCTTTACGATATTCGAGGTAGGCGGCTCACTTTTGCGACCCTTAGTCGTGATAGAGCACCACCTTCACTGGGAAGTGGTCGCTCGGCGTGCGGGCATCGTAGCGGCGGAACTTAATTTCTTTTGGAGCAGCGCCTTCGGTGGTCTCCTCGGCATCGTGGCGCTCACTGCGATAGGTGTCGGTGAGGATGCCATACTTTTTCACCACAAACGAGGGCGACACGAGCACGTGATCGATGCGGCTGGTGGTGAAATTGTTGGTGCGGAAGCCATTGAAGGTGCCATTGATGGCATATTTCATCTCGGCAGCCTCATAGCTATCCTTGAGGTCGCCCGATTGGATAATCTCCTTAAACGATGGGTGATTTTGGTCGATATTGAAGTCGCCAGTGAGGATTGCCGGCAATTCCGACCCGAATTCGCGCATCTTCTGCTGTACTAATTTGGCGCTTTCCACGCGTGCCTTCACGCCCACGTGGTCCATGTGCAGGTTGAAGAACAAAAATTCGAAACCGGTGTCCTTGCAGCGGAAATGCGCCCATGTGCAGATGCGAACGCAGGCCGCATCCCATCCGAGTCCGGGGCGGTCGGGGGTCTCCGAGAGCCAGAAGTTGCCGCTCTCTATGGCTTCAAACTTATCGGTGCGGTAGAAAATAGCCGAGTGTTCGCCGGCTTGCTTGCCGTCGTCGCGTGCCACTCCCACGTATTCATAGCCCGGAAGGAGTGCCTTGAGGTCTTGAAGTTGCTCGTAGAAGCACTCTTGTGTGCCGAAGATGTCGAACTCGTGGTATAGCAGCAGTTGCGCCACCACAGTTTTACGCGCGTCCCAGCCGTTGCCCTTCTGGGCATCGCCGTCATTCTTGTTGCGTAGGTTGTATGTGCCCACATCTAATCGTGTCAAGGCGCTCGCGCTCAACACTATAGTCATTGCTAACATGAGCAATGCCATCGTAGATTTCCATCTGTTCATTTTATCTCCTTTTCTCGGTTTTCGCCTCACTTCTTCCTTACAACGCTGCTCTAATCAGGGGAGGGTGCTGTGCCCTGCTTGCACACTTGCAGAATATCTCGTTTGGCGTGGTTTAGTTTTCTTATGTTATCTCTATTGCTACAAAGATAAACATTTCGCGTTATTTAAGCAAATTATGTTTTCGCAGCATTTAATGCTATTTTCTAAAAAAAGCAAATCGAGCTACGCCCAAGCGCTATGATGGGCGCACCTCGATATGGTAAATTTTCTAAAAAATCTCGCTTCTGCGGCAGCATCTGCCTCGTTATCGACCATTATTCGGGGTTGATATCGTTCTCCGATGGCAACTGTTTGAATCCTTCGCCATAGATGTCGTAAGCGTCGGTAACTATCACAAATGCTCGCGGGTCGGCTTTCTTGATGTGCTGCTTCACGCCCATCACTTCGCGACGGCCCACCACAAGCAGCAGCATCTCGCGGTCGCGGCCCGAATAGAGGCCTTTAACCTTGATGCAGGTGGCTGTACGGTCGAGCACGTTGAGAATATATTTGTGCAGAGTCTCGAGATTGTCGTCGCTTATCACGAAAATGAGTTTATCGTTGGCAGCACCGCTAATCACGTATGCCACTGTGCGCGAGGTTACTATGCACGCCAGCAGCGAATAGAACGACAAATGCCATGTGGGCGAGGTCGATTCCTCGGCAACGCCTATGCCAAAGCCGATTACCACCAGACCCGATAGCACCACAGCGCCATCCACCATAAGAATGGCGTTGGAGAAGGGGATATGAAAGTATTTTTGGATTATCATGCCCACAACGTCGGTTCCGCCCGATGTGGCGCCGCCGCGAACTATAAATCCGCAGCCAATGCCCACCAATCCACCGCCTATCAGAGTGGTCAGCATCAGGTGATCGGTCATATTCACCGCTCCACCGAACATCTGCGCCGGGTCGAGGGCACGCAATGCCTCGGGCGTGGGATATGCCAGCGATTCCACAAGGTTCATCAAGAACGGCGTGAGAATCACAGCCACGATGGTGCGCGACCCGAATTGGCTACCCAATAGCAGTAGCGACAAGCACAGCAGCGGAATGTCGAGCATATAGCCGAAATAGCCCACCTGTATCGATGGGAAGATGTTGTGAAGCACCACACTCAAGCCATACACACCGCCAGGCACGAGGTTATAAGGGTTGATAAATACCGCGAATGCTACAGCTACAAATAAGCATCCCACTAATATATAGAGCCAAGTTTTCACCACTTGAGCAGCCGAAGTCTCGCCTTCGTTGACGAAAATGCTGCTTATAGTCTTTTTAATGTTCATGGTGTATCTTTTTACGTATTTGGTTTGATTAGAGTTGGTGCAAAAGTAGAAAAAAGATTTCGAGTTTCAAAAAATAATAATTCTATTTTTCGGCACTTTGGTGGGGCTTTGGCTTATGCCGTTTTGCGCCGGCTGATTATGGTTTGAAGCCCCCGAAAAGAGGAGAAGCAGGTCACTCCGCACTGGAGTGCCTGCCTCTACACTTGCTATTATTCATCATTCTAATATAGTTCTTCGCATGGCGCCAAGCTATGCTATAGCGCTGAGTGTCATCACTTTTTGCTCGACGACTTCTTGCGGGCGCCAGTGGCGCGAGCAGTCTTTTTAGGCGCATTTGCCTCATCGGCTACTATGGCGCGGCACTGCTCGAGAGTGAGGTTATCGGTGTCGGTACCCTTAGGAATCTTGTAGTTTGAGCCCTTGTAGCAAATATACACGCCGTAGCGGCCGTTGAGCACTTGCATATCGGGGTCTTCGGCAAAGGTCTTGCGCACCTTGTTGGCCTCTTCCTTGCGCTTAGCCTCGATGAGTTCGATGGCTTCCTCGATGGTAATATCCTGTGGTTTAAGCGTCTTTGGTATCGACACAAACGAACTGCCGTGCTTAACATACGGTCCGAAGCGGCCCACAGCCACCACCACATCCACATCCTCGAATGTGCCGAGTGTGCGAGGCAATTCAAATAGTTTGAGTGCCTCTTCGAGCGTAATGGTGTCGATGGTCTGATTCTTCTGGAGCGAAGCGAAGCGAGGACGCTCATTGTCGTCGGCCTTGCCTATCTGCACCACCGGACCGAAGCGGCCTATCTTCACCGACACTGGTTTGCCGGTCGATGGTTCGTTGCCAAGCACGCGCTCGCCCACCTTATGTTCGAGTCGCAAGCCCGATACTTCTTCAATTGTTGGGTGGAACGACTTATAGAACGATGCTATCTCCTTGTTCCACTTCACTTTACCCTCGGCAATGTTATCAAATTCGCCTTCCACCTTTGCAGTGAAGTTATAGTCCATGATATTGCCGAAATATTGCATCAAGAAGTCGTTGACCACCGTTCCTGTGTCGGTAGGCAGCAATTTGCCCTTCTCTGCGCCGGTGAGTTCGGTCTTGGTCTTCTTGGCAATCTTTCCTTTCTTGAGTTCAACCACATCGTAGCTGCGTTCCACGCCCTTTTTCTCGCCCTTAACCACATATTCGCGCTGCTGAATGGTAGAGATGGTAGGAGCGTAGGTAGATGGACGGCCTATGCCGAGTTCTTCGAGTTTCTTCACCAACGAAGCTTCGTTGTAGCGATAAGGCTGCTGAGTGAAGCGCTGGGTGGCAGTAATCACGTCGGCGTTGAGCGATTCGCCCACTTGAAGTGGCGGAAGCACGCGAAGGTCGTCGTCGGCAGCGTTTTCATCGTCGGTCGATTCCATATACACGCGCAAGAAACCGTCGAACTTGAGCACCTCGCCGGTAGCCACAAACCACTCGTCGCGGTTCGACACCTCGATGTTGATAGTGGTCTTTTCTACTTCAGCATCAGCCATTTGCGATGCTATGGTGCGCTTCCAAATCAGATTATATAGTTTCTTCTCTTGGGCAGTGCCCGAGATGTCGTGATTGCTGATAAATGTAGGGCGAATGGCTTCGTGAGCCTCCTGTGCACCCTTCGATGCGGTGTGATACTTGCGCACCTTCAGATATTCTTCGCCCAGGGTTTCGGTGATTTCCTTCTTGATGGTGCCAATGGCAAGCGACGAGAGATTTACCGAGTCGGTACGCATATATGTGATATGTCCCGACTCATAAAGCATCTGAGCCACACGCATGGTCTGCGACACGGTGAAGCCCAACTTGCGCGATGCTTCTTGCTGCAAGGTAGATGTGGTGAATGGTGGCGCTGGCGACTTCTTTTGTGGCTTCACTGCCACGTCCTTAACGGTGAAGATGGCGCTCTTGCATGCCTCAAGGCACTGCTCTGCCTCGGCAAGGGTGTTGAGGCGCTTGCTCAACTCGGCATTCACTATGGCATCGCCGCCTTCGGCCTTGAACTGTGCCACCACGCGGTAGTAGGTCTCGCTCACGAAGTTCTGTATCTCGCGCTCGCGGTCCACTATCAATCGCACTGCCACGCTCTGCACGCGTCCTGCCGATAGCGCTGGCTTAATCTTCTTCCATAGCACTGGCGACAACTCGAAGCCCACTATGCGGTCGAGCACGCGGCGTGCCTGCTGCGCATCCACGAGGTTGATGTCGATGGGTCGTGGATTGGCTATAGCGTTGAGTATGGCTTGCTTGGTGATTTCGTGAAACACGATGCGCTTCGACTTCTCGGGGGTCAATCCCAAGGTCTCATACAAGTGCCAGGCTATGGCTTCTCCCTCGCGGTCCTCATCGGATGCCAACCACACCATGTCGGCATTGGCGGCCTCTTTCTTCAGGGTCTTCACAAGTTCGGTCTTGTCGCTCGGTATCTCATAGATGGGCGCAAAGCCGTTGGCTATGTCGATGCTGAAATCTTTTTTGAGCAGGTCGCGTATGTGACCCTTGCTCGATAGAACTTTGTAGTCCGGTCCCAAGAACTTGCCTATGGTGGTGGCTTTACTTGGTGACTCCACTATTACTAAATTCTTTGCCATTTCTTGCTTATTTTTGTTTTTCAGTAGTTTTCGCTTTTTCTTGATTCGTAGCGGCACATTCGGGACTGTCTATTTGCCCGCGTTTGCCGAAAATCGCTGCAAAATTAAGTAAAAAAACTGATTGGCTGACACTTCGCTTGTTCGATTTTCGGCTTTTTCGCTCGCCTGCCGGCGCTCTTTTAGCGGCTGCCTATGCTCGCCATTTTGGCTCAATACTTTAGTATTGTATATATAATGTAGCCGGCATTTTGCGGCGTATGATTATCTTTGTTAATTATTCTTAATTGTTGATTTCACACGCCCTTTTCTCGTCATAACGGGCTAATAATGTGCCAAAAACGGGGCAATGTTTACGTAATTGAAAGAAAATTAGTAATTTTGCCCCCGAAATGCCGGTTACCCGGATAAAACGATTGTTTAACCCAACAAAAACGAGGATGAGTATTTGGAAGTGTTCGAATTGCGGCAACGAAATTCCCGTAGGCTCTAAATTCTGCAACCATTGCGGCGCTCAGATAGCGCAAAGCATCTCT
>CALZAF010000039.1 GCA_945612775.1 uncultured bacterium
TAATTTACTTTTCGTCGTCGCTGAGGTTGGCGAATATTTTCTTTAATTCTTCGTCGGTCTTGGTGAGCTTGTCCTTGCAGAACTGAAGCAGCTGTAGTGAGCGCGAGGTGAGCGCTGAGAGGTTGTCGATAGAGCACTCGTTGCTTTGCATCTGCTTGATGATTTCTTCGAGTTCGGTTACGGCTTCGTTATAGGTTGATGGCATGTTCATAATTCGTCGATTTTATTTATTGGTTTGAGTTACAGTTGAGGTTATCGATCCCGACTTGAGTCGAGTTACGATGATGTCGCCCGGCTTAGCTTCCGATGCATCGGCTATGGCGTGACCGCCGATGGTGGTGATGGAGTATCCGCGGTTGAGAATATTCTGTGGCGAAAGGAGTTCTGCCTTATCCGATAGGTTCTGGAGTCGCATTTTTTCACGTTGGATAGTATTGTCTGCAGTGTCGGCTATGCGCTGGGCGTAGTGGCCAAGGTGTGCTCGTTGAGTGTCGATGCGGCCGCCCACGAGAGCCGGAATTTCAGCCATATATCGGCGCAACATCAGGTTCTGGCGATCGATAATGGCGTTTGCTGCATCGGGAATCATAGTGCTGAAATATTCGAGATGCTGGCGTTCTTCGCGAATCTGCGATGCTACGATATTGGCGATTTCGGTGGTTAAATCGTTGATTTTAAGCAGACAATTAGTGCATTGTCCGATAATCCATTCTGCGGCAGCGGTAGGTGTCTTAACCGGAATTGCTGCCACATAGTCGAGCACGGTCACATCGCGCTCGTGACCGATGCCAGTGATTACAGGCAGATTGGAATTTGCTACATTAGCTGCGAGTTCATAGTTGTCGAAGGAGTTGAGGTCGTTGGTCGATCCACCGCCGCGGATAATCACTATCACATCGAACATGTCAGATTGCTCGTTGATGCGTTCGAGTGCGCGAATCACGGTAGGAGCAGTGTCTTTGCCCTGCATCGAAGCGGCAAATAGGGCGGTGTAGAACACAATGCCATGCTTGTTGCCAGCAAGTTGGTTGCAGAAGTCGCCATATCCTGCAGCTCCGGCAGCCGAAATTACTGCAATGCGTTGCGGCTTTTGCGGCACGGGCAGCTCTTTATTCATGTCGATGATGCCCTCTTGCTGCAGTCGCTGCAATATTTCGCGGCGAATGCGCTGCATGTCGCCAAGCGTAAACTCGGGCGAAATGTCGGAGATGTTGGCAGAGAGGCCGTATTGCTCGCTCATGTTGGCAGAGATTCGCAGCATCACCTTCATGCCGTTGCCGAGCTGCTGCCCAGTGGCGCGGCTAAATTTATCCTGAATGAAATAGTAAGAGCTTTGCCAGAGCGTAGCCTTAATGGCAGCGATGGTGTTGCCTTTGGCATCTTTCTCGATAAGCTGCATATAGCAGTGGCGATTAAATCGGAAATCGCTGATTTCGGCTATCACCCATTGCTGCTGAAGGTTAGGCTCGCCATTGATGACACGGCGAATGTGGCTCAGGTATTGGTGAAGGGTAATGCCTTGTGGAGTGTCGTTAAGTGGGAGAGGCATGCTATTGCTTTATCGGTTTGAATTTCAATTTTTCGAGTCGGAAGACTACGGTTTTAGTCAAGTAATCCTTGATTTGATCATAGTCTTCTTTCACCATCACGCCTTCGAGATTGAGCGAAGCGGTAAGGGTGGTAACGCCGTCGGTCTGCTCAATCTGATAGGAGATTAGCGCAAACTTTACGAGCGACAGAATCTCGTTGACTTTAGCCTTGTCGGCACCTTTGATGATAAACGACTTTACCGTGGGTTCGGTGAAGTATTTCTTGGTGCTGAGTCTGTTCCAATTAGTGTCGAAGAACGAGATTTGGCTATCGAAGTAGGGGAGTTGGTAGGTTTGCACTACGGCGATAATCGAATCGGAATTCTCGGTGAGAAGCGTCATCGACACTTGGCTGGCTCCGGTGAGTGCCACGTCGATTTGGTTGTCGGTAACTTTGAGCAGGCGACTTTCTTTTTTGTTCGACGTCATATTGCTCTCCATAGACACCATACGCCCCACGTCGAAGTAGTCGAGCATGTCGAGGCGGATGCTTTTGGGGAGAATCATGAAAATGTCGTCGGGTTCGTCGGCAAAAAGTTCTCTAATAGTTTTTGCCTCACCCGTAAGGGCGAAGCAAACTATCAGAAGTGATATTATAGTCTTAAAAAATCTATTCATAAGATGAAAAACTGGAGTTGCGTGCATACATTTCAAATTTAGAAATGTGAAGTTACACAACTATTGATAAAAAATCAATCTTTTCGTTTCTTAAATTTGTCGTAGTTGCCGTGAAACTCGGGTTTTTCACTTTTTTTATCTTTTTTGCGGCCGCGGCCTTTGGTTTCCTTCTTGCCGCCGAAGCGTTCTTCGCGGCGTTCGCGGCGCGATTTCTTGCGTGGTGCAAAATCGTCGTCGGCAGCTGCATGGCGGTCGCGCTTCTTCACGGCTTTGCCCTTGTTTTCGCTGGCATAATCCTTGTCGGCAACGGCTATTTCGCAGTAGAGGCGTTTCCCGAAGAAATCGGCACCTTTGAGGGCGCTAACCACGCGATGAGCATCGCCCTTGCGAATGTCGAACAGCGAGTAGCCCGAGAGCAGGTCGATACGGCCTATATCCACGCGCTGACCGTGAATATTCTGGTTGATGAGTTCGATAAGGTTTGGCGCAAAAAATCCGTCAGCCTTGCCGCAGTTGATGTAGAGGCGTTCATATCCTTCTTCACCCACGCGGCGGTCCTTATCCTCGAGGCTGCGGTTGCCGCCTTTCTTTTCGCCTTTCTCTTTTCGGCCTTTTTTCTCGTTTTCGGGAGCATCGAGCACGCGAGCATCCTTGTAGTATTCGAGCAGACGGTTAGCTTCGAGCGAGAGCACGCGCTTAAGCAAGTCCTCGCTATCGAGCCATTCGAGCTTTTTCTTGATGCCTGGCAGATAGGTGCTAATCTGCTCCTCATCTACGCTTACTTTCTCAAGACGGTCGGCGAGGTTGAAGAGCTGCTTTGAGATGATGTCCTTAGGTGCAGGCACTTCGTGGCGTTCAAAGTCCTTGCCGATGCGTTTCTCTATGTCGCGAATCTTGCCTTTTTCGCGCATGTGAACTATCGAAACCGACACGCCAGTCTTTCCGGCGCGGCCAGTACGACCGCTACGGTGAGTGTAGGTGGCTATATCGTCGGGCAAACCATAGTTGATGACGTGAGTGAGGTCGTCAACGTCGATGCCGCGAGCAGCCACGTCGGTAGCCACAAGCAGCTGGATATTGTGTTCGCGGAATTTCTTCATCACGAGGTCGCGCTGAGCCTGCGAGAGGTCGCCGTGCAGCGAATCGGCATTGTAGCCGTCGGAGATAAGCCAGTCGGCTATTTCTTGAGTTTCGCGGCGAGTGCGGCAGAAGATGATGCCATAGATGCTTGGACAGAAGTCGGCTACTCGCTTGAGTGCGAGGTATTTGTCGCGAGCATGCACCATATAGTAGATGTGGCGCACATTTTCGGCGCCTTCGTTGCGCGAGCCAACCACTATTTCATCGGGCGAATTCATATATTTCTTAGCTATCGCCTCGATTTCGGTAGGCATGGTGGCAGAGAAGAGCAGCATCTTTCGGTCGGCAGGCACATGGGTGAGAATTTCGTTGATGTCGTCGATAAAGCCCATGTTGAGCATCTCGTCGGCTTCGTCGAGAATCACGGTTCTCACGCATTCCATGTTCACTGTGTTGCGCTTTATTAGGTCGAGCAGTCGGCCCGGAGTAGCTACCACGATGTGCACGCCTCGGCGAAGCATCTTTATTTGGCTTTCGATGCTCGATCCGCCATACACAGGAAGCACGCGCAGATCATTGATATATTTCGAGTAGTCGGCAAGGTCGCCGGCAATCTGCAGACAGAGTTCGCGTGTTGGAGCTATGATTAAGGCTTGCGGTTTCTCTATTTCTACGTCGATGCGCTGCAATACAGGCAAGCCGAAAGCGGCAGTTTTGCCGGTACCGGTCTGAGCAAGTCCTATTATATCGTTATCGCCGTTCAAAAGGTGTGGAATAACTTTTTCTTGAATCGGCATGGGATTTACGTATCCTAATTCGGTGATTGCTTTTAAAATATCCTCTCGGACTCCTAATTCTTCAAATGTTTTCATTCTAAATATCTGATAATTTATGGGTTTCCTGACCGAAAAAACTCATCATGATAGCGGCCTAAATACCCTGTTTTTGTAATTCGACTGCAAAATTACTAATTATTTGTAAGTTATGCAATTAGAAGATGCGATTTGTGCCTTGATGGCAGTGAAAGTGATTGAAGTTGGGGGTAAAAAGATGGCGCTTGCTGCATGCAATGCCGATGATGGGCTATGGCGATGCCGCAAGCGCTATGATTATTAGGCTTTAGTGCCAAGTTATTGCATTTCAACCTTCGATGTGGGCGGAAGGGTGCTGTTTCGGCGGTCGATGGCATCTACCACGTTGCGAGCCAGCATCATAAACGAAGCGCCCGACACCGAATTCTGTAGCACCACAGGCATACCGTCGTCGCCGCCACGGCAGATGGTTGCCACGAGAGGCACCTGTCCGAGGAGTTCCACATTGAGTCGCTCAGCGAGCTTCTTGCCGCCGTCCTTGCCGAAGATGAAGTATTGCTCATCGGGGTGGGCAGCAGGTGTGAACCACGACATATTCTCCACCAAACCAAGTAGAGGCACGTTCACCTCCTTGCTTTGGAACATGCTTATTCCCTTACGGGCATCGGCGAGAGCCACCTCTTGAGGAGTGGATACCACGATTGCGCCAGTGATGGCGAGTGTCTGCACCAGGGTGAGGTGAATATCGCTTGTGCCGGGAGGCATGTCTATAACGAAGTAGTCGAGTTCGCCCCAATTAGCTTCGGTGATGAGCTGCTTTAGGGCGTTGCTTGCCATACCGCCGCGCCAAAGAACGGCTTTTTCGGGGTCAACTAAGAATCCAATGGATAGGAGTTTGACGCCATATTTCTCGATAGGAATAATGAGGTCGCGGCCGTCAACAGTTTCCATATATAGTTTGGCATCTTCCACGCCGAACATTTTAGGCACCGATGGACCGAAGATATCGGCATCGAGCAGTCCCACCTTGTAGCCGAGTTGAGCCAGCGCCACAGCGAGGTTGGCTGCGATGGTTGATTTCCCTACGCCGCCTTTGCCCGACGACACGCCTATTATGTTTTTCACTCCAGGAAGTGGGTTGGCAGGCTTTTCGGGGCGAGGATTGCGCACCAAGGTGGCGATGTTGCCCTTGATGTCGACAAAGTCGCCGATATAGGTCAATATGGCTGTTTCAGCCGACTTGATGAGCGATTTCATGAAAGGGTCGGTGGGCTTATCGAAAATAAGCGAGAACGACACCTTATTGCCGTCGATGCGAATATCGTCGGCTACCATACCCGAGCTGACAATGTCCTTGCCGGTGCCGGGATAGCGCACATTAGCGAGAGCTTCGAGTATGAGTTTTGGATATAATCTTTCCATTTTCAGTTTTCAGTTTAGGTGTTTTACTTGTTGTTGCGTCGCTCCATCTCTTGAGGACACTGAATGTAGCCTCTTGAGAAGCTGCGATATGTGTCTTCCTCGATTTCTATATCGGGCTCAATGAGTTCGCCCTCTTTGGGCAGATGGAACTTAATATATTTGATGGTGAGGCCGCGGCTGAGCCATTGGCGCTCGTAATAAGTCTTGATTTCCAAGATATCGTCAACGATGTCGGAGTTGTAGAGGTCGTTGGTGTCGATATCGGTGGCAAATTTATTGCACTCCACAAGGGCGTGGGTGTAGGTGTAGAGAAAAGGGCTATCGGTCTTAAGATGCACTATTCCGTTGTCGCACAATATGTTGCGATATAGCTCGAGAAATCGGGTGCTTGTGAGGCGCTTGCGCACTTTCTTCATCTGAGGGTCGGGGAAAGTAATCCATATTTCGCTCACTTCGTTTTCGGCAAAGAAACTGTTAATCAGTTCGATGTCGGTGCGAAGAAAAGCCACATTGCTGAGGTTCATAGCTGTAGCTTGAGTGGCGCCTGTCCACATGCGAGCTCCTTTGCAGTCGATGCCGATGTAGTTCTTATCGGGGAAACGGCTTGCAAGACCCACGGCATATTCGCCCTTGCCGCAGCCCAATTCGAGCACTATGGGGTTGTCGTTATGGAAATATTCTTGGTTCCACTTGCCTCGGAGCGGAAAAGTTTCGTTCTGAAGGCGTGCAAAGGGGTATTGGAAAACACATTGAAGTGTCTCCATCTCTGCAAATTTCTTAAGTTTATTTTTACCCATTTCGTAGATTAAGTGTTGCTAAATGGTGTGGCAGAATATCGATTATTCTACCACAACCTTAGTGTCGTTCACAATGTAAACTCCAGGAGTGCCGATAGGAATAACATTCTTGCCGGCTTTTACATGTAGAGGAGTGGTGATACCAGCCACGTTGGTCAGCTGAAGAGTGGTGCTTGCAGGAGCAAGAATGATGATGTTGCTGCCCTGAGCGTAGATGGTGAGCTTGTCGATACCTATTTCGTCGAGCGATGTTACTGCCGAAGATATTATTAGGTTGGCAAGGGGGTGCTCGATGCACTCCACCGAAGTGCCTTTGTCGGCAACTTCAGAGAACACTATGTTGGTAATAGAAGTTTTGCCTTCGGAGTCGAGATTGGGGTTATTGGCTGCTACGCTGTAGATAAACAAGCTGCTTGGCTCAGCGCCTAATGGCTCATTGCTGGTAGAATATACAAGCACGCGGAGCTTACAGTCGTCAATCAATGTTTCGATCACTTGGTGCGACTCAGTAAGGCGTTCGCCGCGAGTGATGTATTTGCCATCTCGGCTCACGAAGTGTAGGTAGTCGGGAATATTGATGTCGCACTGAAATGCTGTGAAAGCCGTATTGTTAACTACGTCGATAACTACGTCGAGGGGGTTATCCTCCACAACCTCCCTTCCGTCTTGATAACAGACAAGGTGGTTCTCGATTTGCGCAAATGCCGGAAGGCTTGCCAAGGTGATTATTGCTGCGGTAAATATATTTCGTAATGTCATATTTCGGGAATTAATTTTCGGTTTCATCTTTGTTTAGAGATTATATCAACGATGTCGCTGATATCGTAGTCGTCGATAACGTTATCCACGTTCACGTCGGCAGCTTCGAATAGGAAGTTGGTAGGAGTCTTGCCCTTCTTGTGGCTGATGATAGCGGTAATGTCGTTAACGTTGATAGAGCCGTTGTTGCTGGCGTCGCCATTGATGGTGAAGGTGAAGTCGCGCCATTGGTCACCATCTTTATATCCGGTAGAGGCGATTTTTGTGGTAAGCAGCACGCTGGCAGGTGTGATGCCGTTGAACACGGCTTCACCAAGCGATGGTGCCGATGGGTTCATGCTTGTAACCTTGGCGAGTTGGCTCATATTGCCGAATGCGTAATCGCCGATATGCGACACGTTTTCGGGGATGATGAGTTTCTCTATCTGATTCCATCCGTAGTAGGCGTATTCGCCCACTTCTGTGGTCTGATCGGTCATGCCAGTGTTTTGGGCAAGGTTGCATCCTGCAAATTGCAGTTTAGCTATGCTTGCGCTGTTGTTTGCAAGGTCGATGCTTGCCAAGTTGGCGTTGTTGAAGAAAGCTCCTTCGGCAACGAAAGTGATGTTGTCGGGAATCGACACGCTTGTTAGCTTCGACGAGGCAAATGCGTATTGGGGAATCACTTTTAGGTTAGGGCAGCGGCTGAAGTCGAATGCCTTGATGCCCGAATTTTGAAATGCGCTTTCGCCGATGCTGCTCAGACGGCTTGCATTGCCCAGAACAACAGCAAAACTGGCGTTAGTACAGTCGCAGAATGCCGATTTGCCTATGCTCTTGGTGCGATTGGCGAGTTTTGCGTTGGCAAGGGCAGTGCATCCGTAGAATGCTTCGTCGCCTATTGTGAGATCTTCGTCGTTTTCTTCAATGGTTACGCTTGCAAGGCTGGTGCAGTGCGAGAATGCGCCGGTGCCAATTTCTCTAACCATTGCAGGGATTGTTATCGCAGAGAGTTTCTCGCAAGCCGAGAATGCGTATGGCGCAATCGAATCAACGCTTTCGGGGATGACGATGCTTGTGAGTCCATTGCAGCTCAAGAATGCGCCTTCACCAATCACTGAAAGCGATGAGGGCAGAGTAACTGATGTGAGTGCGCTATTGGCAAAGCAACCCACTGGCAGAGTGTTGTCGTCGAATGTGCGAGCGTTGGCAAAAAGAGCTTTTGTGCTCGAGTAGGCAGTGATGGTAACACCACTGAGATTTAGCGACTCAAGCGCAGTAAGTTCGTCAGCTATAAACTTAAAGTCCGCGGCGTTGATAGTGCCGGTAACTGTGAGTTCGGTAATGCTTTTATCGGAAATATTCGAGGCCAACTGACCTGAAGCGCTCTCTATAGTTACTGCCAAAGCATTGAAAGCGGTAAGGCAAAGCGCTATTAAACTATATACTATACGCATTATAAAGAAATATTTACACAAAAATACTACAAATATTTTGAATGACAATATTCGTGTGCTAATTGTTGCGTCGGAAAGTGAAAAAACGCTAAAATTTTGTGTTAAAAATAAGAGATTGCGCTGAAAAAATCAACACAATCTCTTATTAATAAGTTTCGAATCGAGCTTTCGGCTTAGTGCATTGCGCCTCGGTGTGAGACGATCTGTTTATGCCCGACAAGCTTGACTGATTGCAATTTAGTTGTTTTCGCTTTGAACTGGTTCAACAGCAATGTAAGAGCGACCAGCCTTAGTCTTGAAGACTACAGTGCCGTCAACGAGGGCATAAAGAGTGTGGTCCTTGCCCATACCTACATTTGCACCTGGGTGGTGAACTGTACCACGTTGGCGCTTGATGATGTTACCTGCTTTTGCGAAAGAGCCACCGAAAATTTTAACGCCAAGTCGTTTGCTTTCTGACTCACGGCCGTTCTTAGAACTACCTACACCTTTTTTATGTGCCATTTCTTTAAAATTTTAGGGGTTAAGCAATAACTTCTTTAATCACAACTTTGGTGAAATACTGGCGATGACCGTTCAAACGGCGATAGCCTTTGCGTCTTCTCTTCTTGAAAACGATGATGTGTTCACCCTTTACCAATGGTTCTGCTACTTCGCAAACCACCTTTGCACCTTCAACGGTAGGTGCACCGACTGTTACGGTACCGTCGGCGTCAACAAGAAGTACCTTTGCAAATTCTACTGATTCGCCAGCCTTTACTTCTTCGCCAAGATAGTGGACATACAAGTATTTGCCTGCTTCGGCCTTGAATTGTTGTCCTTGAATTTCTACGATTGCGTACATTTTGTATTTTAATGTTACAAAGTTAACCCGTGAGGCGGATGCCTATGGTGGAGCATCACTTAGTTTGAGCCTATTCGGAAAAATCGGTGCAAATTTACGAATTATTTATCTCATTACAAAGCGCTTTGACTCAAAAAATGCAATAAATTATGCGAAATTTACGAAATATTGCCCTTTTGTGGTGGCTTGTGTGGAGATTTGCCTTGTGAGTGGCTTTTGGGGGAGGAATCTATCTTTGATTTTGACAAAATAAGTCCATTGGCAGATGCCGAGAGTCTGTTCGCTATGCTATCAAATACGGCGGCAATGCACTTTATTTTCCTGCGTCATGCTTTGCGCTTGAGTAGAGCCACTGCGTAGGTGGCGATGCCTTCGCCACGACCTGTGTAGCCGAGACGCTCGGTGGTGGTGGCTTTAATCGACACTTGCTGCTCTTGGCAGTTAAGGCATTGAGCCAGAACAGCTTTCATAGCGGCTATGTGTGGATTAATCTTAGGCTGTTCGCAGCAGATGGTGAGATCAGCGTTGCCGAGTTCGTAGCCTTCAGCGTCGATAAGTTTTGCCACTTCGGCAAGTAGGATTTTGCTGTCGATACCTTTGTACTTAGGATCTTTGTCGGGGAAGTGGTGTCCTATGTCGCCGAGATTGGCAGCGCCAAGCATAGCATCGCAGAGCGCGTGAATTGCCACATCGGCGTCGCTGTGGCCTAATAGTCCGAGTTCGTGAGGAATCTTTATTCCTCCAAGCCAAAGTTCACGTCCTTCTACGAGGCGATGAACGTCGAAGCCCATACCTATACGAAACATATTGATTTGCTTTTTTAGAGTGTGGTCGTGATGAGTGTAAGTGGTTATTTGCCAAGTAGTTGCTTGATACCGTCCATGTCGAACGAGAGCGTGAAGCGCAGCGTTTGGTCGAGAGGGCTGCTCTGAGCTGTGGCTATCATATAGGCAGCGTCGAGGCGAATCACGTTGAGCGAGAAGCCTGCGCCAAAACCGAAATACTGGCGATTGCCTTTATAGGCGTTTTCGTGGAAATAACCGCCACGAAGGAAGAATTGCTGATTGTAGCTGTATTCGGCACCAATCGAGTAGTTGATTTCACGAAGTTCTTCCTTGGCACCGCCGGGAGCGTCGGAAAACGACTTGAAAATACCTGTGATTGGCGACATGTCCTTCCAGTCTTGCAGAGCCTCTTCGTATTGCTCATTGTCCTCATAGTCGGAGCTTCGTGGGCGTGCAGGTACGAGCAATTTGTTGAAATCGACCGAGAAGGTCAAGTTGTGGTAATCGGCGAGAGGGAATGTGAATGCCGTACCGATTTTCAAGTTGGTGGGCAAGAAGGCAGGGTTTGTGCCAGCGCTGTAACCCACCTTAGAACCTATGTTCGAGATGTTCCAACCGAGCGACCATTGGCACTCGTTTTGACCCACCATAGGATAGCAGTTGTAGTATCCAGAGATGTCGGCAGCGAATGCCGATGCGCCTTTGGTCTCGTCGGTAGAAGTGCCGTCGCTAAACCCGAGGTCGGAATAAATGTAGCGAAGCACAACGCCCATAGAGTAACTATCAGAGAGCTTGCGCGAATAACCGAAGTCAACAGCCATTTCAAACGGGTTGATGCTCGTCATAGTGGCGCCCTGATTGTCGCGCGAGGTTACTTCGCCAAGTGAAAAATAGCGGAGCGATGCGCTTATGGCTTGGTTGTCGCCCGATCCGATTTTCCAATAACCTGCCAGGTTGGCAAGGAAGATGTCGTTGACAATCTTTCTCAGCCAAGGAGTGTAGGAAAGCGAAACGCCAGCTTGGCTATAAGCGAAGGCGTATTTCGATGCGTTCCAGAACTGCGAGTTGACGTCGGGGTCGGTGGCAGCACCCAAGTCGCCCATCGAGGCACCGCGGGCATCGGGCGTGATGCTGAGCGAGGTTACACCGGTAGTGATGGGGTTGAATTCATTCTTTACAGTTTCTTCTGCCTTGGCACTGAAGCCAGCCGAAAGAGCTGCTGCCATAATTAGGCATAATATTTTTGATGCTATTTTCATTCTTCAATTTCGAATTTATGTCTAATGATATAAACTAATTTTGTGCGCGTTTATTGTATCGAGCTATGTAAAATTTGCATATATTATATAATGTGTGGCGGGGAATGGGTGAAAAATCAAGCAGTTAAGATGCTTGAGTAGCTTCTTAACTGCTTGAGGAGGGCGTTATGCCCAAATTATTAAATTAAGTATTGTTATTTGTCGATGATAACGAGGCGCGACTTTTCGGTGCCTGCATTCTGGCTGCTTGTGCTTGCAGTTCCGTAGAACTGATAAACTCCGGCAGGAATGCGGTTGCCGCTGGCGTCGTTGAGATCCCAAACGTATGGGAATGAGGTTACTTCCTTCTGCCAAACAATCTTCTTGTCGGCGTTGATGACAGTGATTTTAACTGTAGGCTCGCTTGCAAACTTGTGCTCGAAATTGAATGTAGCCGATTCGCGAGCAGGCGATTCTGCCACAGTTAGCACTGCCTTAACGTCTTGGTTAACCACGATGAATGTAACTGTCTGTGATGAAGAATTTCCTGCGGCGTCGTAAACGGTGAAGGCAAGTGTGTGCTGACCCTCGGTGAGCGAGTTGACAGGCATGCTTATGCTCAATTTCTTACCGTTGTCCTCGATATTGGCATATCCGCGAACTTCATCGTAGTAGCTAACGCCGTCGAGCACCAATGTCATTTGGCGACCTATGGTTTGGCTTTGGTTGCCAAATGCGATGTTGTCGGTGGCTTCGATGTTGATATTGAAATCGGGTGCCACAGTCATATTGTTGCCGAATGTGGTTTCGTCGTTGATATACATCTTAACGACAGTTGGAGCCTCGGTGTCAATTATTGTTTCAGCGTCGGTGGCATCGTATTCAGCATAAGTGAATGCCGATGTAGCCCCGTTCACTAAGTTCTTGTTGTCGGTGCTATGTGCATATACCTTAATCAAACCCTGACGGTCGGCCTGACATTCTTTAGGCACAATAACTTCGGCGGTGAAGGTGCCATTAGTTACTTTTACGGTCGATTCGGTGAGCAGTTGTCGGTTGTGGTAGATGTCGGCTTCGTTAGAAGCGTAGGTAATGTGCTGGTAGAGCACATCGGCATCGTAAACTGAAATTGTGGCTTCGCCGTTGAAGTCGGTGTCAACAGCGCCCGAAGCATTGTTGATTTGACCAGTGATAGTGGTCTTTGCCATAGGCTTTACCACAGGGGTTTCGCTCACGCTTTTGCCGTTAATGGTGTTGACAGTAGCCATTGGGCGCGGAATGTTTGGGCGAAGAGCAGGGTCGGCAAAAAGTGTGTAGCACATCTTGTTGCGCGAAGCAGCGCTGCCGTAGGCTTGCTTGGCAAGGCGATAAGCTTCGCCAAGTGTGCGAGGGGTGTTGTCGTCGTTGAGAGTGAGTAGTGCTTTCAGGAAAGCGTTGTTGATGATATGGTTCTCGTTGGCTTCCACGGTGCGGGTGGTGGTGAATAAGCCTATAGCGCCGCGTTCGGGAGTGATAACCATCAATTCGCCTATGCCTCGAATGTCGCTATCGAAGTTGGCAATATCGCAAGCCGCCATACTCATGACAGGAAGACGTGAGATAGGTGTTTCCATAACTTTATTGGTATTCCAAACACCATTTTTTGATATACCGCTGCTGCCGCCGTGTCCCATGTAGGTTGCGAAAAGCAAACCTTGCTGGAAGAATTCAGCCAGCTGAAGGACGCTTGATTTGGCGTTGTTGTTGCCTGTAGCAACGCCGCTTGTGGTGTTGTAGGCAGCAATATGCAGCTTCTTAACGTCGATATCGGCGCTTGAGGTGCCGCTAAGAGTGGTGAGCAGGTCGGCGCCTTGATACATGTGTATGTTATCGTCACCGCTCTCGTCCATAATCAATATTTTATTGCGCCAGTTAGAGTAGTCGGTGCTATTGATATATGATTCTATTTTTGAAATCATGTTGTTGGCTTCCTCTTTGTTGAGCACGGGAAGGCGGCCTACGCCTATGCTTACGATTTCGGAGGTGAGGTTCTGCCCAGTGTTGTCGCCGAGAGTTCCGAAGAAGTCGTCGGAAACATAAGTGGTGATAGTGTTGTAGCTATTGGTGCTTTGATATGTGAGCAGATAATTTTCGCCTTTGGTTCGAGAGAGTTGGCGATTGTCGAAATATCCGCCGCCAAAGAGCAATAGGTGCTTAATCTTTTCTGGATTGCGGTCGTAGAACATCTTGAGCATCAGTCGGTAAGCCATTGCATCGGGTGTTCCCGACGAGAATTCGTTGAACACCTGCTTCTGATCTACAACAAGCACGTCGTAGTTGTCGTGGTCGCGGTGAACCTGAGCCAATCGTTCGGCTTCGTCAATGAGAAGTGTAGGGCAGATGATAACCATATCGGGAGTAGGAGTTCCGTGTATGTTCTGGTTGCTCACTTGCTCATATCCACTAATTTTATAGAGGGTTTTTGTTGGGTCGAAGGCTACGAGCGCAATAGAAGAGCTGAGGTTGCCAAATGATGCGTCATCTACATCCGTTTCAATTGTCATGCCATCTATTTCTTCGGTAATTTTGCTGTTGAGATACTTCACTCGAAGCGGGGTTTGAGGGTTGCTCACGTTCCAGAGTTGCAAGTTGCTATCGTGATAGATGCGTATTTTGTCTTCCTGGGAGATTTTACCGTAATACATGGCAATCTGGCTTTTCGAACCGAGTGCATTGTCTTGGGTATAAGTGATTATGGCGTAATCGAGGGCGCCATAGCTGAGTTCTGCGGCATCGGCAGCGCCTACGCTAAGTTTGTAGGTGGTCGATTCGGTGGAAGGTGTCACCGAGGCGTAGGGTTGAATTAGCTTAAACTGGTCGTAGCCGGCAGGCGATGTAAATGTGGCTTGATTAGCGTTAAAAGGAACTTCGTCACTGCCAACCGTGGCGGTGAGAGTGGTGCCTGTGGTAGAAGCTGCACGCACAGCTGCAGCCGTCTGCACTGTTATCGAAGTCCCTTCGGTACGGCCTTGCAGATTCATGGTTATTTCGGCTGGGAGGGTCTCGCCATATAGGTCCTTGCCCGAGCCGAGATATGACCTGCTTTCGCTTTCATGATACACAAAGTTGAGGCTTGTGTCAATGACGTTGCTCCCGCTAAGGGTAGGCGACGACATGTTTTTTATCTTGTTTGCGCCAGTGTTTGATTCGGTGATGAAATAGTAGCCAGCGGTGGAGTATGTGTTGATGCTGCTGCGAGAGAATCGTCCTGTGGTAGAAAGCGTCATCTTCACCGGACCCTTGGCGTAGAAGAAGATTTTATTGTTAGCGTGGTCGTATGGCACAGCTACGAGGTCATCGGTTTGGCTGCCGTTGAGAACTTCGGAGATTACGTGTCCTCCTTGACCGTAGATGCGCACCTTGGTGGGGTCGCTAAATCCCATTTCGGCGAGTTCGTCGTAAGTCAATTCATAGATGCCATTTTTGTCCACTTTGACTTTCACCCAATGACCGCTCTTGAGTTTCGACGAGGTGGCGTACTTGGATGTGCTTAAAGCCAAGGCTTGAATACTAATACATAAGATGGCTGTAAGAGCCAAAAATAAACGGATGTGGTGTTTATTAGCCATATAATGATGTTTTAATTTTTATCAATTAGGTTATGCTTATTTCACTTTTATGTTTAGCACCTCTTTGCCGTTGATAGTGCCGTGCAGCACTTGGTCGATGGCTAAGGCGGTGGCGTCAGTTCCGAATCCCGAGTAGATAATATCGCCAATCTTCAGGGTGAAATATTGGCTGATGTGCTCGATAATCTCGTCGATTTTGCAAATCATATCGGCAGAGCAAAGCGTGGCAGGCTCTTGTCCTTCGATTGCAAAAGTGCCGGTGATGTGGTCGATGTCGGCAATTTCTTCGATGGGGATAAAATCGCCAATCATTGCGGCACCGTCGAATGCTTGCGAAATAGCTCCTTCGGGCAGTGGCGAAGCGCTCACTGAGGCGCCAATGGTCACTGCATCGACGTAGCGGTGAGCAAATCGTCGGGCAATGTTCTTGCCAAGGCGTCCTATGCGAAACACCAAATGCGGACGGAAGGCAAATTCCTCGGCATATTCAGGCAGAAACCATGGTTTGCCGCTTTTTGCCAATGAGGAGTCTGCCATAAGGTAAACTCTTTTGTCGCACTCGGGCGATTTCGAGGGGTAATTGCTATTTAGTGCTATAACTTTCATTTGCTTGAGTGTTGGGAATAATTACATTAGTTTGCGATGCCGTTAGTCATCGTTGTCGCTGGCGCTCATGCGGTTATACATCAGTGCCAAGTGGGCGTAGATCGACGTGTTTTGCACCACAATATGTTTGTCGGCTTTGATTCGCGACGGAGTGAAATTCCAGATGGCCTTCAGCCCGGCGTCGATAATCTGGTTGGTTACGCTCTGCGCCGACTCCACAGGCACGGCGAGTATGGCTATCGATGCCTGATAGTTGAGTTGCTGTTCGGCGAGTTGTGCGATGTCGTAGATGGGAACACCGTTAATCGATTTTCCTATAAGTCGAGGGTTTATGTCGAATCCAGCCACGATGTTTAGGCCGTATTGAATCAAACCAGAGTCTTGAATCAATGCGCCGCCAAGGCTTCCGACGCCAATCATAAACGCATTGTGCCCCTTTTTAAACCCGAGGAAGTCGGTCAGTTCGAGTTCGAGCTGAGCTACTTCGTAGCCTATGCGGGTTTTGCCCTTGATGCTGAGGAACGATAGATCCTTGGCAATCTGCGAGGCATCTACATTGATTTCTTTAGCGATTTGGGTAGATGACACATACTCCACGTTCTCATTTTTGAGGCGTGTGATGTATGCCAAATACCAAGGCAATCGCCTAAGTGTAGGTTCGGGGAGTATTGGTCGTATATTGTTGTTTTCGTCGGTCTTCATATTGCTTTGTTGCTACTACGCCCAAAGGCTGGTGGTAGTATATAATAATTAACTTACAAAGATAACGATAATCGGTTAAAGGCGCAATTCTTAGGGCTATTTTTTTGAATGCTTAACCGCTTAATTGCTACATAAATGTCACAATAAGGCAATAAGTAGAGCCAAATAGTGTGAAATATGGCAAAAGTGACTATATTTGCAGCCTTAATAATTATGAAGAAACTTAGTATTATGAAAATTAACAAAATTTTTAAGGCTGCATTGTTGGCGGCATCATTATTTGTGGTAGGATCGGTGAGTGCGCAAAACATCCAGCTGCATTACGATTTTGGCAGACATTTCTATTCTGATGCTGAGAGTAGTCGACCTCATGTGACATTAACATTGGAACAATTTAAAGCCGATAATTTGGGGTCGTGGTTCTATTTTGTGGATGTGGATATGCGCAATCATGGTTCAGTTACAGCCTACACCGAAATTGCTCGCGAATTCAATGTCAAGAAGGACTCGCCATTTGCTGTCCACGTGGAATATGACGGCGGCGTAAATGAGCGTGGAGCATTCCAGCACGTGGCATTGGCTGGTGGCGCATATAACTGGCATTCCGAAGATTTCTCAAAGACTTGGTCGCTGCAGTTGCTTTACCGTCAGATGTTTGGTGGAGGCGGCGTTAAGGCAATGTCGGGCGCACAACTCACCACCGTATGGGGCGTGAATTTTGCTAACAACAAACTCACATTTTCGGGATTTGCCGATGTGTGGTACGGCTACAAGTCGGTAATTGGAGAGTCGGCAAAGGGCTTCGTGTTTATCACCGAACCACAGCTTTGGTTTAATATCACTGATAAGTTCTCGATGGGTACAGAATTTGAGATTTCGCATAATTTCATTTATTCGAACACCGATACTCGCTTCTTTGTAAACCCAACATTGGCAGCAAAGGTGAAGTTCTAAAACTTGATATCATATCTTTTTGAAGAAATAAAGACCCGACTTTGGCATATTTGACGCCAAAGTCGGGTCTT
>CALZAF010000040.1 GCA_945612775.1 uncultured bacterium
AATAATCCTCGCCCGCAAGGTAAAATAAGATATTTCGTCACACAATATGCGCACCGGCGATGCCGGCGCGCCTTGTGTTTTTGTGCAGTTTTCAGCGATATTTGCGATTATTTGAAAAATTTTTGCTTTGGGGTGTGATTTTTTTTAAGATGGGTGCGTCTAATGTGCAAAAGAATAAAATAAGCCTTCGGGATGTTCCCGATTAGCTTTAGTAATAACAAACAAAAAAGAACGAAATAAGAATTATGATTTACTCATTTATCTACGCAGCATTTCCTTGGGTGGTTATGGGCCTCAGCATAGCCGTGGCAGCCGTATATATTTCAGAAAAATATCAAGACAAGGGAGAATAACTGCATCGATTTATTATCTTTGCACTACAACACTATAAATACAACAAGTCACTAAAAATAGAACTAACCGACGATGAATTTTCTCGAAGTGAAAGATGTGGCGAAGCAGTATGGCTCCCACATAGCGCTCAAACATGTGAGTATGAGCGTTGACCAAGGCTCCATCTACGGTCTTCTCGGCCCCAATGGCGCTGGCAAGACGTCCCTCATCAGAATCATCAATCAGATTACGCACCCCGATAGCGGCGAAGTGTGCATCAATGGCAAACCCATGACTGCCGACGACGTAAACAAGATAGGCTATCTGCCCGAAGAGCGCGGACTATATAAGAAGATGAAGGTTGCCGACCACATCATCTATCTGGCTCGACTCAAAGGCATGAAGCGCGCCGATGCCCAGGTGGAGATGCGCCAATGGCTCGAGCGATTCGACCTGTCGCAATGGGCAAACAAGAAAATCGAAGCCCTCTCGAAGGGTATGGCGCAAAAAGTGCAGTTTATCGGCACCGTCATCCACAAACCTAAGTTGCTAATCTTCGACGAGCCATTCTCAGGCTTCGACCCTGTGAATGCCGAGATATTGAAGCAGGAGATAGTGCGCTTGCGCGACGAGGGCGCCACCATATTGTTCTCTACCCACAACATGGGGTCGGTGGAGGCTGTGTGCCAAAACATCTCGCTCATCAACCACGCCGAAGTGGTGCTCGAGGGCGAAGTGAACGCCATTCGACAAAAATATAAGAAGAACCTGTTCACGGTGCTCACGCTCGGCAGTCCGCTGCCTATCTATAACGACCTCTACGCCATCGACAAGATGAGCGTGAACTGCGGCAACACCGAATCGCTAATCCGCCTGCGCCCAGGCGTGACCATACGCGAAGTGATAGCCCGACTCAACGAGGAATGTAACCTTGGCGGATTCCAGGAGTTGCTGCCATCGATGCACGAGATATTTATAGAAACCGTAACCGGCAAACCAGTAAGCGAAGGAGGACAATACAATGAATAAGAATAGATTTTTCCTAATCGTACAGCGCGAATACCTCGAGACAGTGGCGAAGAAGTCGTTCATAGTGATGACTCTGCTCATGCCATTCCTGATAGTGCTCCTCGGCGGCGTGCCAGTGCTCCTCGAAAAACTCAATAAGAGCGACGTAAAGACCGTGGCTGTTATCGACGAAACCAACCAGTTGGCTTCAGCCATCAAGAGCGACGAGGCGTTCCACTTCGAACTCATAGAGCAAGCCACCGAAGGCAATCCTCGCCAACTTTACGACAATCGCGGCGACGAGCTATATGCCATCGTGGTGATTCCAAGGGATATAGAGAGCACACATCAGGTGCTCGTGTATAGCGAATCGTCGGTCAACTCGGTGCTCGTGAGCCACTTGCACACAGCCATGAGCCGCGTGCTCACCGATGCCAAAATAGCATCCTACGGCATCGACGGGCTCGACAAGATACTCAAGGAATGCAATATCGACGTAGATGTGCGCTCAATAAAGTGGAGCGACGAGGGCGACGAACAGACATCGTCCACCGAACTCGCCATGCTGATAGGCATAGTGCTTTCGCTAATGTCGTATATGTTTGTGATTATGTATGGCTCGATGATTATGAACAGCGTAATCGAAGAAAAGAGCAACCGCATAGTGGAAGTGATAGTGAGCAGCTGCAAACCCATCGAGCTTATGCTGGGCAAAATAGTGGGCGTGGCGCTCGTGGGACTCACCCAGATGCTCATCTGGAGCATACTACTCGGCATAGTAGGCAGCATAGTGGGCATAGGATTCGCCTCTACCGAAGCGCAAGCAGTGGCGGGCGCTATGGCTGAAGCATCGACCGACTCGTCGATAATCGAAATGCTCGGCAGCATCAACTATCTGCAAATCCTCGGCTTCTTCGCCATCTACTTCGTGGGCGGATTCTTGCTATATGCCTCGCTCTTTGCCGCTTTCGGATCGGCAGTCGATCAGGCAAGCGACGCATCGCAGTTCACCACCCCTATAGTGATGATAATAGTGATAGCACTCTACGCAGCCATCGCCTGCATGGAAAATCCCGACGGCGACATAGCATTCTGGTGCTCGATGATACCGTTTACCTCGCCAATGGTGATGATGGTGCGCCTGCCATTCGACGTGCCTGCTTGGCAATCGCTGCTCAGCATCGCCATCCTCTATGCATCGGCTATCGGACTCACCGCATTGTCGGCGCGAATCTACCGAACCGGCATACTGCTCTACGGCAAGAAGAACTCGATAAAAGACCTCATTAAGTGGCTTAAATAGCACAAAATGGCACTCTTAACCACTATTTTGACCCATTTTGAGCAGAAAATCGCCCTACAATTTTGGTCAAAAATATAAAATTGCTATCTTTGCGTGCTAATCTATATTTTATAGGTGGTACGCAAAGATAATTTTTTGTGTACCGTCTATTAATTGATGTAAAAAACAGAGAGAAATATAAATAAAATAACAATACAAAAAGATAATGGCAGCATTAGAAAAAATCAGACAAAAAGCCGTTCTTTTGACCGTAGCCATCGGTGTGGCACTTCTTGCCTTCATCCTCGGTGACGCCGAAAGAGTGGTATCTTCAGTGTTTGGCAACAACAGCACTATCGCCAAAGTAGATGGCGAAAAAATCGATGCAATCGAATTCCAAAACCGCTATGAACTTGCAAGCCAGCAACTTCAAAACCAAGGTCAGCAGGTGGATGCAGCATTGATTCAACAACAAGTGATGGAACAAATGATACAGGAGCTCCTCCTCAACAAGGAACTTGAGAAGGTGGGCATCGAAGTATCAGACAACGAAATCACCGAATCGATGACCGGCGCCAACGCCAACTACATGGTTGCACAATTTGCGCAACAGATGGGCGTGGAATCGGCCGCTCAGCTCTACGACCTCCTCTTCAACCCAGGCAAGTATGGTGCAACACCAGAACAAGTGGCTGAAGCTAAGGCACAATGGCTAAAGATTAAGGACGAAGTGGTTAAGAACCTAAAGTACAGCAAACTTCAAGGCCTCATCGCTGGTGCAATTCAAGCCAACAAGCTCGACCGCGAGCAGCTTAACGAAGAAAATGCCGTTACAAGCACCATCAACTTCGTAAAGCAAGCTTATGAATCGCTCACCGACGAAAAATATAAGCCAACCGAAGCAGAAGTTAAGGCTCAATATGAAAAGGACAAGGCATTCTTCCGCCTCGACGAAGAAATGCGCAAGATTCACTACATCACCGTTGACGTAGTGCCTTCGAAGGACGACCTCAACAAGGCAGCTGCTATGATTGGCGAAACCATCGACTCGCTCAAGAAAGAAAACGGTGTTGACTTGGTGCGCAACAACAGCGAACTCGTTATCAACGAAGCATCGGTTCGCCTCAGCGACATCCGCGACACCGAAGTTAAGAACTTCGTGGCAAATGCAGCCATCGGCGATGTTTCTGAACCTAAGTTCGAAAACAGCAGCGCTACCTACACCATCACTAAGCTCCTCAACAAGACCACAGCTATCGACTCTGTAAAGGTAAACGTAGTGGCAGTGCAAGGTGCTAAGTCGCTCCAAGACTCTGTGCTCAACCTCCTCAATGAAGGCAAGACCCTTGCCGACCTTAAGGACATACAAGGCGTAAGCGGTCAAGAAGACCAATGGCAAGTAATCCTCAACATCGCCGACAGCGTTAAGACTAAGCTCACCAACGCTCCTGCAGGTTACTTCGCACTCGACAGCAACGATAACGCCGGATTCCTGTGCAAAGTGCTCGAAAAGAAGGCTCCTAAGACCATCTACAACATTGCAGCTATCGAACACAAGGTATATCCAAGCACCGAAACCACCAACGGTCTTAACGATAAGCTCCAAGAATTTATCACTACCAACAACACCGCCGAAGCATTCGAAGCAAACGCTGTTAAGTCGGGCTACAACTGCGTAGCTACAGCTATCACCCCAAGCAGCGCTCAAATCGACCGCATCGAAAGCACCCGCAAGGCTGTGCAATGGTTGTTTGAATCGAAGGTTGGCAAGGTATCGCCTATCCTCACCGAAAACAAGGATAAGCTCCTCGTAGTAGCCCTCGACGCCATTTACACCGACTACGCTCCAGTAAGCGACGAACAAGTGAACATGGCAGAAACCCTCAAGGCAGCCAACGAAAAGAAGGCAGCCGACATGATGGCTAAGCTCGAAGGCAAGAAGACCCTCGACGAATTCTCTAAGGCAATGGGCGCTGCTATCGACACCACCCAAGTAACCTTCGGTCAGATGTACATTCCTAAGGTAGGCGCTGGCGAAGCAGAACTCACTGCAGCAGTAGCTACCGCTAAGGAAAACACCGTGGTAGGTCCTATCAAGGGCAACTCTGGCGTATATGCATTCGTAGTAACTGGCAACGAAAAGAGCGAACGCAAGGTTACCGACCAAGAAGCTAACCGCACATTCGCATCAAGCCGCGGTAACCAAGCCGTGATGAGAAACGTGGTAGCTATCCTCCGCAAGTCGGTTAAGGTAGAAAAGGATATGCTTCGCTTCTTCTAATCAGCGAAAACTAACTCGCAAACATATTTTTCCAATCGGGGGCGTGCCAATGCGGTGCGCCCCCGTGCTTTATGCCTCCAGCAAGGCTTGAGCCGACTATCGTTTTGCCACTTTTCGCCCATGGCAAAGCTCATTTTAGAGCCGAATAGTGGCAAAAGCGTTTGCAGATTAGTGGAATAATGTGTAAATTTGGCATTTGTAACGACTATCATATAACGCAATGGCAACAATCAACGAAATACAAGACCAAATCATCAGCGAGTTCTCCGACTTCGACGACTGGATGGACCGCTACGCCTATATCATCGACCTCGGCAACGAAGTACCAGCGCTCGACGAGCAGCACAAGACCCCCGAGAACATCATTGAAGGCTGCCAGAGCCGCGTTTGGCTCGTGGCTCGATATGCCGACGGTCTAATCCACTTCGAAGCCGACAGCGACGCCATAATAGTGAAAGGCATAATATCGCTGCTGATGCGCGTGCTTAGCGGCCACAGCCCTAAGGAGATTCTCGACAGCGAACTCTACTTCGTGGACCGCATAGGACTGAGCGAACACCTGTCGCCCACCCGCAGCAACGGCCTCGTGGCTATGATTAAGCAGATGCGAGTGTATGCCCTCGCCTATCAAGCCAAAAGCGCAGAATAACAAATAAATCACAATATTAACCCTAACAACAAGAATCCTTATGTTTAAATCGCATCCAAAAGGTCTATTACCAGCAGCGCTTGCCAATATGGGCGAACGCTTCGGTTACTACATCATGAATGCAGTGCTTGTGTTGTTCCTTTGCTCGAAATTCGGTCTTAGCGACGAGACAAGCGGCTTTATCTACTCAGTATTCTACTGCGGTATCTACGTACTCAGTTTGGTGGGTGGACTTATTGCCGACCGCACACAGAACTACAAGGGCACCATCACCACAGGTCTTATCACAATGGCTGCCGGCTATGTGCTCCTATCTATTCCCATCCTTTCTACAGCCGAAAACATCACTTGGCTCTTGACCCTCACCTGCATCGCCCTATTCCTTATCGCATTCGGTAACGGTCTGTTTAAGGGCAACTTGCAAGCTATAGTGGGCCAAATGTACGACAATCCACAATATGAAAAGCAGCGCGACTCGGGCTTCCAAATCTTCTACGTATTTATCAACGTGGGCGGTCTTGTGGCTCCTTTCATCGCTCCATTGCTTCGCGAATGGTGGCTTAACACCAACGGATTGGCCTACAATGCCGAATTGCCAGCTCTCTGCCACCAATACTTGGCTCAGGGCGCCGAAATGGCTAATATGGCTAACCTAACAGCCCTCGTGGAACAAGTGAACCTTGGCGGTGCAGCAAGCGACCTCAGCGCATTCTGCAGCCAATACCTCGACGTGTTTAACACCGGTATTCACTACTCATTCATTGCTTCGGTAGTGGCTATGCTCATCTCGCTCTGCGTGTTCATAGTATTCAACAAGTTGTTCCCAACTCCAGGCAAGAAGGAAAAGGCAGCTACAGTAGAATACACCCAAGAAGAAAAGCTTGCTATGGCTAAGGAAATCAAGCAACGCCTCTATGCATTGTTTGCAATCCTCGGCATCGTAATCTTCTTCTGGTTCTCATTCCACCAGAACGGCCAATCGCTATCACTCTTTGCTCGCGACTTCGTGAACACCTCATCGATTGCACCTGAAATCTGGCAAGCCGTTAACCCATTCTTCGTTATCGTGCTCACTCCTATCATCATGGCAATCTTCGGAGCATTCAGCCGCCGCGGCCGCGAAATCTCTACCCCAATGAAGATAGCCATCGGTATGGGCATCGCCGGCTTGGCATTCTTGTTCCTCACAGTCTACTCTATGATGATGGGTTATCCATCGGCTGAGATATTCAAGGGTATGGATGTAGCAGCCAAGGCAGCCCTCAAGGCTGGCCCATGGGTGCTTATCGTAATCTACTTCTTCCTGACCGTAGCCGAACTGTTCATCTCGCCTCTTGGCCTATCGTTCGTGTCGAAGGTTGCGCCTAAGCACTTGCAAGGCCTTTGCCAAGGTCTATGGCTCGGCGCTACAGCCATCGGCAACCTCTTCTTGTGGATTGGTCCGTTGATGTACAACGCATGGGATCTCTGGAAGTGCTGGACCGTATTCTTGGTAGTATGCCTCGTTTCGATGGCCATCATGCTCGGCATGGTTAAGTGGCTCGAACGCGTCACCAAGTAAACGATAGAAATCACCGATTTGAGCCTCACAGGCGCGCCACAAACCCGCCAAGCCCAAATCCCAACCATATATAGAGATGCGCTCCGAAAATGGGGCGCATCTCTTATTTTTTTGCAGCAAATGCCATTAATATCCAGTATTTCCCGCCGCCAATTAATCTATCAAAAATTACAGAAAAACGCTTTAGTAATTGTAAATAGAGAATCGCCAATTTTTTGTAACCACGGTTACAGTAACCACGGTTACAAAAAAATAATCCAATAACTGCCATTATCAAACAGCGCAAAATCAAAACAATTAATCTCCACAAGATCATAGCAGCGCTAATATGCGATTTTTGCTCAAGGAGGACTAAGGAGGACATACCGATGTCAACAACGCCGCTATGGGCGCAAAAATGGCTTTATTTCGCGTCCTATGGCTGCGGTATAGAATCTTTTACAGGGATAGACTAATTAGGGGGCGGCTAAGGAGCGTTATTTTATCTCCTCGTAGTCGGCGTCGGACACTTGGCCTTCGTCGCCGGTAATCATGGCGCGATAGTCGGCTGCGGTCTTGCGGTCGTCACCGTCGTCTTCCTTGGGACTTTCGCCAGGGAGATCCTCAAATTCCACATATTCGCCCGCGTCGCTATCGAACACCTTGTCGCCGTCACGCTGCGAATCGCGGCCGGCATCTTGCTCTCGCTGATTGAAAGCATTGCCAAAACGGGTGAAATGCGATTTGGCAAAAAACATTAGGCGCAACACGCCCACGAAAACCAAGAATATGATTAATAGAAATATAAATGCAAATGCTTTTACGATAAACATAGTAAAATCAAAGTGGAGTGAATAAATTTCAGATCAAGAAATTAGATCTATTATAACGGCACAGAGTGCTGAGCAATTAGTCTTTATCAACTATCGACGCCAAGACGTAGAATATAATGGTCCACGCCATGCCAGGAAGTCCCGATGTGAAGATGAAGAGGAAGAAGGCAAGCACAAGGAAATACACCTTGTAATTCTGCTTGAAATTCAGGTTCTTCACCTTGAGTGAGAACATAGGAATGTTGCTCACCATGAGCAGCGACACTACCACGATGAGTGGAATCACCACCCACAGCGGAGTATTGAGATTATTGGCATACCACGAAGCAAAACCAATCCAGAAGATAGCGTTGGCTGGGATAGGCATACCTATAAATGAAGTAGCTTGGCGAGTATCGACATTGAACTTAGCCAAACGCACAGCGCCCAGAATTGGGATAAGCAGCGCCGAGTAGCACAACCAGCTGTCGGGCGACGAAGCCTGCATCATGGCATACATAATAAGTCCCGGAGCAAGTCCAAAGCTCACGCAGTCGCATAGCGAATCGAGCTCCTTGCCTATAGCCGAAACCACATTGAGCAATCGGGCGGCAAATCCGTCGAGAAAGTCGAACACAGCAGCCATAGCTATCATGATGAAGGCAGCGCGATAGGCTTCGATTCCCCAAAGCACCTCTTCATCGAACTTCAATGCAAAAATGCACGCCAAAGCACCGCAAAGCAGGTTGAGGCAAGTGATAGTGTTAGGGATATTCTTTTTTATTGCTACGAGTAGATTCATATCAGTAACGAGAATTAATGCTGTTTCAGGCGGGCAATCTGAGTGACGCCGCCAGTGGTTTTATCACCGAGTTTAACCATAATCTCGGTGTCGAGAGGCAGATAAATATCGACACGCGAGCCAAATTTGATGAATCCCATGTGCTCTTCCACGCCCACGGTTTCGCCGGGCTCAACGTAAGTTACGATTCGGCGAGCCACAGCACCAGCAATCTGGCGCACCAAGATGTCGTGACCCGTAGGAGTGTGGATAACCACGGTAGAGCGTTCGTTTTCAGTGCTTGCCTTAGGCAGCCAAGCCGAGAGGAAGCGTCCCGAGTGGTGCTTCACATATTTCACCTCGCCCTGCACCGGCACCCAATTGGCATGCACGTTGAAGATGTTCATAAACACCGACAGCTGAATCACGTTGGCGTGCAGATATTCGTCTTCATAGAACTCCTCGAGCGCCACCACCTTGCCATCGACCGACGACACCACGGCATCGCTCACGTCGCCCTTGAAGCGGCGTCGCGGACTGCGGAAAAAGTTCACCACCAACAAGAATAACACCACCGAAATAGCCATAAAAACATAAGATATCACCTTATACGATAATATCAAATAGGCAGTGCTGTTAACCATCAGCAAGATGAATAGCAGCATAAATATTATGTTTGTACCTTCGTGGTGTATCTTTACTCTCATTGTCGATATTTACTTCTTTAATACGCAAAGTTAATCGTTTTTTGCCGATATGCAAAGCGTTATGCACCACAGAAACACTTTTTACACATTTTTTGCAGTCAATTTGTTGCAAAAAACGGCATCAAAACACTTTTTAGGCACTCGCAGCGAGGTTCAACCCACAATTTCTGCCGCAGCAGCCACTCCTATTCTTGCCGGCTGCTTTACGAATTAGCGAAGCGGTATCACAAATCGGGGCGATAAAGAATATCTAATCTCAAACATTTATGCACCGTTTGTGGCAAATTCGTTAATTATATCGGGGCAAAGGTTGCAGCAATATCAAAAAGTTTCGCTAAATTTGTGCCATATAATGACTTGTTGAAAAACAAAACCCCATTTATCGAAAAAATTAAATAACCAAATTACTATACACATAAATGGAAACGATAAGATTAAACAACAGCGACGTGCTTGGAACAGTGAGCACAGCCGACATTGAGTCGTGGCAGGCAAAAGCCGAAACTGCTATCGACATGCTTGAGAACGGCACAGGCGAAGGTAACGGTTATCTGGGATGGTTGCACCTCCCAAGCACTACCACCGACGAATTGGTAGATGAAATAGCCGCAGCATCAGCAGAACTTCGCAAGAAATGCGAGTTTGTGGTCACCATCGGTATCGGCGGCAGCTACCTTGGCGCTAAGTCGGTAATCGAAGCATTGTCTGACACATTCGCAGCCTACAAGACTTCGGAAGGCGCAAAGGTGCTTTTCGCAGGTCAAAACATCGGTGAAGAATACCTCTACGAATTGATGCAGCTGCTCGAAGGCAAGGAATTTGGTATCGTGGTAATCTCTAAGTCGGGAACTACCACCGAGCCAGCTATCGCATTCCGCATCCTCAAGGAAATGCTCGAAAAGCAAGTGGGCAAGGCCGAAGCTGCTAAGCGCATCATCGCCATCACCGACGCCAGCAAGGGCGCTCTCCGCACTCTTGCCACCGAAGAAGGCTACAAGACATTCGTAATCCCAGGCAACGTGGGCGGACGCTTCTCAGTGCTCACCCCTGTAGGCCTCGTGCCTATCGCTGTGGCTGGTTTCGACGTTAAGGCTTTCGTTGCAGGCGCTCGCGCTATGGAAGCTGCTACTGCCAACACCGACCCTGCTAACCCAGTGATTGCTTACGCTAAGACTCGCAACGCTCTCTACGCTGCTGGCAAGAAAATCGAAATCCTCGTTAACTTCCATCCAAAATTGCACTACGTGTCGGAATGGTGGAAGCAACTCTACGGCGAAAGCGAAGGTAAGGACCACAAGGGCATATTCCCTGCATCGGTTGACGATACCACCGACCTTCACTCTATGGGTCAATGGATTCAAGACGGCGAACGCACCATCTTCGAAACCGTAATCACCGTAGAAAAGCAACAAAAGACTCTCGTTATCCCTACCGATGAGGCTAACCTCGACTGCTTGAACTACATCGCTGGCAAGCGCGTTGACGAAGTGAACAAGATGGCTGAACTCGGCACTCGCTTGGCTCACATCGACGGTGGCGTGCCTACTATGGTTATCACAATGCCTGAAATCAACGAAAACTACCTCGGACAGCTCATCTACTTCTTCGAAAAGGCTTGCGGCGTGAGCGGTTATCTGCTCGGCGTGAACCCATTCAACCAGCCAGGTGTTGAAGCATACAAGAAGAACATGTTTGCCCTCCTCAACAAGCCAGGCTACGAAGCCGAAAGCGCTGCTATCCAGGCTAAACTTGCAAAATAAGGAAACACCCCCTCGTCTATCCGATTGCCGCAATGCGCGGCAGATGATATGACATCCTCGATAGACAAGAAATTTCTATCATAACTACTTTAATGCCCCATGGTGCTGACGCATCGTGGGGCTTATTTTTCACATCTCTAAGCAGGCATCGCGATGCCTTGACGCAGCTTATAGATTGGCATAATCGAAATTCTTATATTCAAAATTTTCTTCGGGATCGAAGTATTCCACCTTAGCCACAATGGGCGTGGCGATGCCATGTGCCGCCGAAAATTTGCCAAGTTCAAGCAAATATATTAGCGTATGCGACTCGCAAGGCACATTGCTATTCTCGTTCTTGGCTCCTGTGACCATTTCGTCGAGCACAAGCCTGATTTCGTGTCCAGAATTTGCAAGCGGCAAGAGCTACAGCATCGGTTCGTTCACCGCAGCGCCCACAGGATGCGATAGCGAGTGGAACGGTTTCGGCATAGGCGGTTCGGCCTCGTCGATTACCACTTCTAAGACATTTACATTCTCAAGCAATTACATATCTATTTAATCTGAGAATCTTTCCAAACAATGTTAGCGGAGGTAAGCGCCACAAGCGCATCCTCCGCTATTTTGTTTCTATTATTCGGCCGGAATAAAATACTTCACCATCTTTTCCGACATATCCCACGACTTGCGTTGGCTTTGTTCTGAAGAGTTGTCGCCGCCATACGACGCCCCATCTTTGGCAACAGCAAAATCAATAGGTGACGAGTTAAGCATACTATAGCCAATGCCCCGCCACTGGCTATCACTCCCCATAATATCGAGCAAAGTGGGGAAAACATCGATTTGCCCTACCGCTGTGGTCACTCGCTTAGCAATAGGCGAATTTGCCACTACAAGCATGCATAGACTATCGTCGATTTTCGCCGAATTACTCGTGGGATTCTTGATTCTGTCGCGGGAGTATTCACTATGGTCGCTTGCTATGGCAATTACCGAATTGCCATATAACCCCAAGTTGCGCAGCGAATCCAAGAAATCGCCAAGCGCACGGTCGAAATAATGAACTTTCTCAAGATAGTTTTTAGTTTCCAAAGGCAAATGTTTGTCGGAAGAGATCCAAGTGGCAGGAACGCCACATTCGCCATAAGGCATATGCATAGTTATAGTTATAAGTTGTGCATAGAATGGCTGTGGCTGATGCTTCAAAGCCTGAATAGCAGTAGCAAACATGCGCTTATCGTTGGCTTTTTGGTTATCGGCGGCAGATTCCTCTTGCTGAAGCAAGTCGTAATTATTGAGCGTTCGCTCAAAGCCATACGATTGAAAGGCATCGGTATTATTCCAGAAGGCTGGTGCATCGCAATGCACAGCCAGCGAAGAATAGCCTTTGAGCGAATTAGCTAACGATGGGAACTGCGAATCCATTGAGCCATATTTCACAGCCACCGAGCCCGATCGCAAAGGCAGTAATCCCACGTTGTAGATAAAATGCCCGTCGCTTGAACGCCCATCTCCCACCTGCGACACCATCGACAGAGCCACAAGCGAACTATCGCTTCGGCATAAGGAATTGAGTGTAGGGCACACTTCCCTACCCATAACTTTATAATCTACCACCCACGAATTGAGCGACTCCACCACTATAAAGATTAGATTTTTGCCCTTTGCCGTAGCCCCGTTATAATCACTCCTCGGGTGCGATGCCAAAAACTCGCCAATCGACTTCCTTTCATCAGGGCTCAAATCATTGGATTCTCCAAGATTATTGCAGAGGGCATAGATGCCATATGTGAATATGCCATTGGTAATAACATAATTCATCCCCACCGTAACCGGTTCGGTGAAGCGTCCAAAAAATGAATGGGTGGTTCTGCCTTTCTCTTCACGATAATATTTCGCAGCTTCTAACGTCATAAACCCCAATAGTGCCACAACCGCCATGGCGGAAACCACACATTTCTTCACCGCCGAAACGTCGGGCAAAGCCCACTTATCGCGTTGCCGCCTATATATCATCCACAATGCAGGCATCAACAGCAACAAAACCACATCTTTGGCGCGAATCGACCCCGCTATGCTATCGATTAAAATCCCGTCGAGGTTTCCGACAAGGAAATACGACGACGCAGGCATTAAGTCGTGATATGTGCGAGCATAAAGGGTCTGCGTAAACAGCCAAAAGGCAAATAGAATCCACCAAACAAATGCCCACTCACGCCACCGCTTTTTAAGCAAAAAATATGGGCAAAACACTATTATGGCATCAGCAAAAATTCTGCAAACCCCAAAAGGGCGCAATGCTTCATCGACGCCAACTTCTATCAGAAACGATGCTATGAGCACCCAAATAGCAAAATAGCAAATAACGCCAAATAGGCGTGGCTTTGTAACACAAATACTCATTGTATTAAAATCTCGTGGGTTATGAATCCTATTATGCGACTGCAAAATTACAGAAAGCAAACTATATAATCAACTTCAATAACGAGTTAATGCCGCTAAAAGGCAAAAAAATAACTCTCGCAAATGGCTATTTGGAGCTACATTTGCGAGAGTTTGTTCTAAATATGCGAAGCTAATTTCACTTAGCTGTAGAGAACGAATAAGGGAGGTCGGCTGCTGTCACGCCGCGAGTCTTGTTAGGCTTGCTGTCCATGGTGACATTGATTACAGCACCCTTCAGGAGCGACTTATAGTCGAAGTAGTTCTTGGTATAGTTCTTACCGTTGTAGAAAATGCTCTTCACATAGATGTTTTCGGCGCTGTTGTTAGGAGCCTTAATCACCACTTGCTTGCCATTTTCGAGGTTGATGGTGGCCTTCTTGAAGAGTGGAGTGCCGAGCACATATTGGTCGCCAGCCGAGCATACAGGATAGAATCCGAGAGCCGAGAACACATACCAAGCCGAAGTCTGACCATTGTCCTCATCGCCGCAATAGCCGTCGGGTGTAGCCATATAAAGCTTGTTCATCACTTGGCGCACCCAGTATTGAGCCTTCCATGGCTCGTTGGCGTAGCTATATAGATAAATCATGTGCTGAATAGGCTGATTGCCGTGAGCATAGTTGCCCATGTTCATGATTTGCATTTCGCGGATTTCGTGGATGGTCTGACCGTAGTAACTATTGTCGAAGTGAGGAGGTTGGGCAAAAACGTCGTCGAGTTTGGCAGTAAACGCCTTCTTGCCACCCATAAGGTCGATAAGTCCAGCCACGTCGTGGAACACGCTCCAAGTGTAGTGCAGCGAGTTGCCCTCGGTGAAGGCATCGCCCCACTTCAGCGGACTAAATGGCGACTGGAATGTGCCATCTTCGTTGCGGCCACGCATAAGTTTGTTTTCGGGGCAGAACACGTTCTTATAGTTCATGGCGTGCTTCTTGAACACCTCGATTTCGCTCTCTGGCTTGCCAAGGAACTTACCTACCTGATAGATGCACCAGTCGTCGTAGGCATATTCGAGAGTGCGAGCCACATTTTCGTTGATTCCCACGTTGTAAGGCACATAACCGAGTTTGTTGTAGTATTCATATCCGTAACGGCCGGTCGATGACACTTCGGGGTGAACATGATTGGCACCGAACACCATTGCCTCATAGAGTTTTTCGGCATCTTCACGGCTTACGAGGCCTTTAAGGATACCGTCGGCAACTACCGAAGCACTATTGTTGCCCACCATACATCCGCGGTGACCCGGGCTCGACCATTCGGGCAAGAATCCGCTTTCCTTATAGAAGTTGAGCCATCCTTGCTGCATCTTGGCACCCTCGGCTGGATAGAGCAGGTTAACGAGAGGGAAAAGGCATCGGAAAGTGTCCCAGAAACCGGTTCCGGTGTAGAAATATCCGGGAGCCACACCGCCATCGCCAAATGGGCTATAGTGCACCACATTGCCCTTAGCGTCGATTTCGTGCATCTTGTGAGGGAACACGAGCGCACGGAAGAAGCAGCTGTAGAATGTGCGAAGTTGATCCACATTATCGCTCTCAACGTCGATAACGCTAAGCACCTTGTTCCATTCAGCCTTCGATGCGGTCTTTACGTCGTCGAACGAGCGAGAACCTATCTCCTTGAGGTTGAGTTCGGCTTGTTCAACGCTGATAAACGATGATGCCACCCTTGCAGTAATCTGGTCGCCTCGCTTGGTCTTGAAACCAACGGCAGCACCTACGTGGTCGTCTTTAAGTTCGTTCTTACCTTCCACGATTTCGTCGTTGCTCCACACATGGCATTTCTCGAAAGGCTTGTCGAACACCACCACGAAGTAGTTGGCATAATTCTTGCCAACGCCGCCGCTGTGGCGAGTGTTGTAGCCCACAATCTTGTTTTCCTCAGGAATCACCTTAATCCACGAGCCGCGGTCGTAGGCATCGATAAGCACGAAAGCATTGTCATCGTCGGGGAAAGTGAAACGGAAGGCAGCAGCACGGTCGGTGCTGGTGAGTTCGGCGGTAACATCGTAGTCGGCGAGATACACGCTATAGTAGTAAGGCGTAGCCACCTCAGCCTTGTGCGAGAACCATGAAGCGCGCTTATCCTCGTTGATAACGAGTCCACCAGTCATAGGCATCAGCGAGAACTGGCCGAAGTCGTTGATCCACGGACTTGGGCGGTGAGTCTGCTTGAAACCGCGAATCTTGTCGGCGTTGTAGGTATATGACCATCCGTCGCCATTTTTGCCCGTTTGAGGTATCCATTCGTTCATACCCCAAGGAACACACACCGTGGGAGTGGTGTTGCCATTAGAGAGCTCAAATTTCGACTGTGTACCCATCAAGGTATTCACATAATCTACCGGGCTGACCACTGCCTGAGCAGCTATTGCCATGCCTAACGCCAATAGAGTAAATAATGATTTCTTCAACATCACTTAATGTTTTTGTTTTAAAAGGTTATTGTTTTAGTTTTTTTGATTTATCTTGGTTATTGTATTATTCGACTTTCGATGCTACTATCTGCAAAGTTCTAAAATAAAAACCGAATTAGCAACATGAAGCGCCAAAATAAACACAATTTGGCATAGAAACGCAATCTAACGACTCCGAACGCCTTGTTCGGGCAGAATTTACCGGAAATTGTGAAATAGTACAAGGTTAAAATAATAAAATACAATATGCCTTATTGCAAAAATTGCTAATTTTGTAACATCTTGCACATATGGCGCATTATTCATAAACCTAAAACCACATAACTACAGCATATAACCAAACAGCAACATAAATACAACCC
>CALZAF010000041.1 GCA_945612775.1 uncultured bacterium
CTAATCCCGATTATGTATTTAATGTTAATCGTCCGTTCTTCTATCTGATAAAGGAGAAGAGCACAGGAGCGATATTGCTGATGGGTAAGGTGAGCAAACTGTAAATCCTGCTGCAGCAGTGATCGAAAGCTAAATATAGGGGAGGTTGCCAATGGCGGCCTCCCTTTTTTGTTGGTGCAGATGATAAAATGTTAAGCCATGGTGTGGCATAGAAAAATAGTGGCAATTTTGTGGTTTGAAATTAGCGAAATACCGCTAAATGTTATTATATTTGCATAGATTTAATAACACAAACAACATTCCAAAATTTACGATGAAAAATAAAGTGAATATTCCATGGGAAGATCGTCCTGCAGGATGCAAGGAAGTGATGTGGCGCTTTAGCCAGAATCCTGTAATCGACCGTTATTCCATACCTACTTCCAATAGTATATTCAATAGTGCAGTAGTGCCTTTTGGCGATGGCTACGCAGGAGTGTTCCGTTGCGACAACCGCTCAGTTCAGATGAACATCTTCGCTGGATTCAGCAAGGATGGTATCAACTGGGAAATCAACCACGAGCCGATAGAATTCAAGGCGGGCAACACCACAATGATAGAATCGACCTATAAGTACGACCCACGATGCGTGGGGATAGAGGACCGCTATTGGATTACTTGGTGCAATGGCTATAAGGGTCAGCCAACCATCGGCATAGGTTATACCTTCGACTTCAAGGAATTTTATCAGTGCGAAAACGCATTCTTGCCATTCAACCGCAACGGTGTGCTTTTCCCAGAGAAGGTGGATGGAAAATATGTGATGATGAGCCGTCCGAGCGACAGCGGTCACACACCATTCGGCGACATCTACGTAAGTTTCAGCCCCGACATGAAATTCTGGGGCGAACATCGCCACTTGATGGGTCCTACACCATTCCCCGAAAGCGCATGGCAATGCACCAAGATAGGTGCCGGCACAGTGCCATTTATGACCGACGAAGGCTGGCTGATGTTCTATCACGGCGTTATCACCACTTGCAACGGTTTCCGTTACTCGATGGGCGCTGCAATCCTCGACAAGAACGATCCTACTAAGGTGCTTTATCGCACTCAGCCATATCTGCTTGCCCCGGCAGCACCTTACGAAATGATGGGCGATGTGCCTAACGTGGTGTTCCCATGTGCATCGCTTCGCGAAGGCGACAAGGTGTGCGTGTATTACGGCGCTGCCGACACTCACGTTTGCTTGGCATTTGGTTATATCTCTGAAATCATCGACTTCGTTAAGAAGAATTCGATTGTAAAATAAGCCATAACTTAAAGCAGAGGAGAGCATAGGGCTGCCACGAGGCGGCTTATGCTCTCTTTTCAGCAATTAAAACAACCAGACTAAACTAACCCATAAAAAACTCTATTTATCTCTGAAATCATGAACAGACGATTATTGAACCTTATCGTGGCAGCATCTGCTGCGATTGCCGCATGGGCTCAGCAACCAGTTGACTATGTGAATCCATTTATAGGCACATCAAACTTTGGTACATGTAATCCGGGTGCAATCACGCCCAACGGATTGATGTCGGTGGTGCCATTCAACGTGATGGGAAGCGATGATAATAAGTTCGACAAGGATGCCCGTTGGTGGTCGACGCCTTATGAGTATTACAACAGCTTCTTCACCGGCTACGCCCATGTGAATCTTAGCGGCGTGGGATGCCCCGAACTCGGTTCGCTGCTGCTGATGCCTACCACTGGCAAACTAAGCGTAGATTATAAAGAATATGGCAGCAAATATGCCGATGAAGTGGCTCATCCTGGCTATTACAGCAATGTGCTCACCAAATACGGCATCAAGACTGAGGTTACAGCCACTCCGCGCGTGGGTGTGTCGCGATTCACCTTCCCAAAGGGTGAAAGCCACATCCTGCTCAACCTCGGCGAAGGTTTGACCAACGAAAGTGGAGCACAAGTGCGCAGAGTGAGTGCTACAGAATATGAAGGAATCAAGCTGCTCGGCACATTCTGCTATGTGCCCGATGCTGTGTTCCCCATCTACTTTGTGATGCGAGTGAATAAGGTGCCGGCAAGCGCAGGTTTGTGGAAAAAGCAACGCCCTATGACCGCCGAAGCCGAGTGGGACGCTACTGCTGGCAAATATAAGCTCTATAAGGAATATGCCAAGCCATTGGCTGGCGACGACATAGGCGTGTATCTCAACTACAACACCGCCGAAGGCGAGCAGATAGAAGTTCAGATGGGCGTTTCGTTTGTAAGCATCGAAAATGCTCGCGAGAACCTGAATAAGGAGCTTGGCAAGCGCACCTTCGAATCGGTGGCTCAGCAGGCTCGCAACAGTTGGAACGAAAGCCTATCGCGCATCTTGGTTAAGGGCGGTACCGACGACCAAAAGACTGTGTTCTACACCGCGCTCTATCACATGCTCATCCATCCTAATGTGCTCAACGACGTTAACGGCGAATATCCAGCAATGGAAAACAGCGCAATTCTCAAGACCAACGGTCAGCGCTACACCGTGTTCTCGCTGTGGGACACCTATCGCAATGTGCATCAGCTCATGACAATGGTATATCCCGAACGCCAGATAGAAATGCTCCACTCGATGCTCGACATGTATCGAGAAGGCGGTTGGTTGCCTAAGTGGGAACTTTTCGGTCGCGAAACCTTCACAATGGAGGGCGACCCGTCAATTCCGGTTATCGTGGATTCTTGGTTGCGCGGCATGCGCGACTTCGACGTTGAACTTGCCTACGAGGCTATGAAGAAGGGTGCTACTATGCCTGGCAGCGTGAATCTGCTTCGCCCCGACATCGATGAATATATCGAAACCGGCTATTGCGCTTATCGCACACCATACGACAACTCGGTGAGCCACGCATTGGAATACTACATCGCCGACTTTGCATTATCGGAAATCGCTGCTCAGCTCGCCAAGAAAGCCACAGCTGAAGGCGACACCGACAAGGCTGAAAAATATGCCGCCGATGCAGCCCTCTTCAAGCAGCGTTCGCTCGGATATAAGCATTATTACAGCAAGGAATATGGCACACTTCGCCCAATATTGCCTAACGGCGAGTTCTATAGCCCATTCGACCCAAAACAAGGCGAGAATTTCGAACCATCGCCAGGTTTCCACGAAGGAAACGCTTGGAACTACACCTTCTACGTGCCACACGATGTGAAAGGTTTGGCAAAACTTATGGGCGGCGACAAGAAGTTTGTAGAACGCCTGCAGATGGTGTTCGACAAGGGCTACTACGATCCAGCCAACGAGCCAGATATCGCTTATCCGCACCTATTCTCATATTTCAAGGGCGAAGAATGGCGCACCCAGAAGGAAGTGCAGCGCCTATTGCGCACCTATTATAAGAATGCTCCCGACGGCATTCCGGGCAACGACGACACCGGCACAATGTCGGCTTGGGCTATATTCAACATGATAGGCTTCTATCCCGACTGTCCCGGCAAGGCTGAATATACGCTCACCACACCAGTGTTCGACCGCGTGGAAATCACCCTCGACGAGCATCGCTGGGGCAACAATAAACTTGTGATAGAGGCTCCACGTCCGGCAGGCGTAGCGCAGGGTGGCGATGCCTACATCAAGGGCGTGAAGGCTGGCGGCAAAGCCCTGAAGGGTTATCGCATCTCTTGGAGCGACCTTATCGGTGCAGGCACTTTGAAGTTCGACCTCAAGGCAAATCCTAAGTAATTACACTAAAAACCTAAATAACCAATCAACATCGACTATGACAATCAAGAAACTAATGTGGGCTGTGTCGGCAGTGGCGATGACATCGCTCGTGGGATGCGCGCCCGCAGAGCAGCAAACTGCTGAAAACGACCTTCTTCAGTATGTAGATCCCTTTATCGGAAGTGGATTCCACGGACACGTGTTTGTAGGAGCAAGTGTGCCATTCGGTATGGTGCAATTAGGCCCTAACAATATCGACAAGGGCTGGGACTGGTGCTCGGGCTATCACTATAGCGACAGCATCTGCATAGGATTCTCGCACACTCACCTCAATGGCACCGGTTGCGGCGACTTGGGCGACGTGATGGTGATGCCAATGACCGAAGTGAATGTGGTGAGAGGCAATCAAGACGACATCAGCGGCGGATATGCTTCGCTTTATCGCCACGAAACCGAAGTGGCTCGTCCCGACTACTATTCGGTGATGCTCGACCGCTACGACATTAAGGCTGAACTCACAGCCACTGCTCGCGTGGGCTTGCACCGCTACACATTCCCCGAAGGCAAGCAGGCTCATATCCTCGTGAACTTGAAGGACGGTGTAGGCTGCATCACCACCAACTCATTTATCCGCAAAATCGACGATTACACCATCGAAGGTTATCGCTACACTCGTGGCTGGAGCCCTATGCGCAAGGTTTATTTCGTGCTTCAAGCCGATAAGCCTATCACCGACATGGCGCTCTACGAAGACACCGTGCCAGTGAATGCAGTGCGCCAGCTCAAGGGTCGCGCCGTGAAGGGCGTGCTCAGTTTCGGCGAACAGCAGCAAGTGATGGTGAAGGTGGCTCTCTCGCCAGTGAGCTGCGAAAACGCTATGGCAAACTTGAAGTGCGAATTAAATGATTTCGACTTCGACCGTGTGCAGAAGGCTTGTGCAGCACAGTGGAACGAACGCCTTAACCGCATAGTGGTAGAAACCGAAGATGAGGCAGCTAAGCGCGTGTTCTACACCTCTAATTATCACACTATGGTGGCTCCAACGCTCTTCTGCGACGTCAATGGCGAATATCGCGGCATCGACGATATGATTTACACTGCCGACGGATTTACCAACTACACCACATTCTCGCTTTGGGACACTTATCGCACCCTGTGCCCTCTGTTCACATTGGTAAACGACAAGATGGTGCCTGATTTCGTAAATTCTATGGTTTCTATCTATTATCAGAACGATAAATTGCCAGTATGGGCATTGCATAGCGGCGAAACCAACTGTATGCCAGGCTATAGCGCAGTGCCAATCATTGCCGACGCTTATCTCAAGGGCTTCACAGGATTTGATGCCGAAGAAGCATTTGCTGCAATGAAGGCTACCACCGTCTATCCACTTCAAAAGGCTGTGCCTTATGTGGTGGACCTCGGCTTTATACCTTGCGATAAGGTTCATGAAGCCACTTCGATAGCTATGGAATATGCTGTGGACGACTGGGGCGTGGCTGCAATGGCTAAGAAGATGGGCAAGAACGAAGATGCCGAACTCTATGCTCGCCGTGCTATGTACTACAAGCAATATTTCGACAAGGACATCAAGTTTATCCGTCCTAAGATGGAAGATGGCACATGGCGCACTCCATACGACCCAGCCAACAGTATCCACATGACTGGCGACTTCTGTGAGGGCAACGGCTGGCAATATACCTTCTTCGCACCACATGATGTGTATGGCTTGATAGAACTCTTCGGTGGCGACGACGAATTTACTGCTAAACTCGATGAATTCTTCGTTAATGAAGACAGCATGGGCGAAACTGCATCGGCAGATATCACAGGCCTTATTGGTCAGTATGCTCACGGCAACGAGCCAAGCCACCACATTGCTTATATGTATGCCTACGCAGGTCAGCAATGGAAGACAGCCGAAAAGGTTCGCTTCGTGATGGACGAATTCTATACCGACAAGCCTGATGGCGTGATTGGCAACGAAGACTGCGGCCAGATGTCGGCATGGTATGTGCTATCGTCGATGGGCTTCTATCAGGAAAATCCATCGGATGGCGTATTTGTATTCGGCAGCCCACGCTTCGACAAGATGACAGTGAAGGTTCGCGGCGACAAGACTCTCGTTATCGAAGCCGAAAACAATGGACCTAAGAACATCTATATCCAGGAAGTTTACTTCAATGGTCAACCATACGAAAAGAGCTATATTACCTACGACGAACTCATAGCAGGCGGTACGCTCAAATTCGTGATGGGCCCAGAGCCAAACAAGAACTTCGGCGCTGCCAAGGAAAGCCGTCCTCAAGCAGTAAACGCAATACAGTAACACATTACACTTAATTAATATAATAGCGGTGGAATATTGGCAAAGCCCAATAGGTCCACCGCTATTGTCATATCCAGCCGCCGTGGCGGTTAGTTGCCGAGTATGTGTTGAGGACACGGAATTGCACAAACTTTTTGCTTCATAGCGGATTTGTTTTTGCCGAAAATGCTATATTTGTAATAAAAATCTTCAGATAAAGCTATGGAAATGAAATTTTTGGAATTATGTGAGGCTCGATATTCGGTGCGTAAGTATAGCACCGAGGCAGTGAGCGACGACGATTTGAAATATGTGTTGGAATGTGCCCGAATGGCGCAAAGTGCGGTGAACTTTCAGCCGTGGCAGTTTGTAATAGTTAGGAGCGATGAGGCTAAAGCCAATATTCGCCGATGCTACAATCGCGAATGGTTTGCCACTGCGCCGCTCTACATAGTGGCTCTGCGCAATACGGGCGAGAACTGGGTGCGCAGCAGCGACGGTAAGGCACATGGCGACATAGATGTGGCAATAGCTGTGGAGCACATCTGCCTTGCTGCAGCCGAACGCGGACTCGGCACCTGCTGGGTGGCTAACTATGATACCGAACTGCTCAACGAACTCTTTGCCGACGAAGGCTATGAGGCTGTGGCAATAGTGCCGATAGGACACATAGCTGCCGATTGCCCAAAAGCGCCCAAAAAGCGTAAGGAGATGAGCCAGATAGTGAAAGAAGTGTAAGAGAAAGCGGCTGCCCGAGGCTAAGCTATTGATTTTAGGCAAAATTTTCTGTACCTTTGCAGTCGATTTTTCCAGAAGCAAACAAGATGATAGATAACAGCACATTTGCCACATATACAGCCGAATATCACACGCTGGGCTGCAAGTTGAACTTCGCCGAGACCAGCACTATAGGTCAACTTCTCGCCGAGAAGGGTGTGCGCCGCGCACATGCAGGCGAGGTGCCCGATATATGTGTGGTTAACACCTGCAGCGTTACCGAGGAGGCCGATAAGAAGTGCCGCCAACTCATACGCCGCCTTGTGCGTAAATACCCCGATGCGCTGATGGTGGTGACTGGCTGCTATGCCCAGCTGAAGGCTAAAGAGATATCGCAAATCGAGGGCGTGGATATAGTGCTCGGCAGCGACCAGAAACTCGAGGTTGCCGACTATGTGGAGCGCTGGATGCACGACCACCAGCCTCGCGTGGAGGTAACTGCGCTTAAAGATATACACAAATTCTGCCCATCGTGCTCGCGAGGCGACCGCACTCGCTATTTCCTGAAAGTGCAGGACGGTTGCGACTATTATTGCACCTATTGCACCATACCTCGCGCTCGCGGACGCAGCCGTAGCGGCACCATCGAACAATTGGTGAAGCAGGCTCGGCAAGTGGCTGACGAGGGCGGAAAAGAAATAGTGATTACCGGTGTGAACATAGGCGACTTTGGCAAAAACACCGGCGAGAAGTTTATCGATCTGCTGCGTGCGCTCGACGCTGTGCAGGGCATAGAACGCTACCGCATCTCATCGCTCGAACCCGACCTGCTGAGCGACGAGGTAATCGACTTTGTGGCATCGTCCAGAGCATTTATGCCGCACTTCCACATTCCGCTTCAGGCTGGTAGCGACGAGGTGCTAACGCTTATGCGTCGCCACTACGATACTGCACTCTTTGCCCACAAGGTGGAGAAAATCAAGCAAGTGATGCCGCACGCATTTATCGGCGTGGATGTGATAGCAGGAGCTCGTGGCGAGACCGACGAACTGTTTGAAAAATCATATCGATTTATCGAGAGTCTCGATGTGACCCGTCTGCATGTGTTCCCCTATAGCGAGCGTCCCGACACGCTGGCGCTGCGCATCGATTATGTGGTGGATCAGCGCGAAAAAAGCCGTCGCACCAATCGACTGATAGCCTTGAGCGAGAAAAAACTAAAGGCATTTACCGAGCGATTTGCCGGCACCGAGCGGCCTGTGCTCTATGAGCAGCCGCGCGAGGGCATGCCTATGCACGGATTTACCGACAATTATCTGCGCGTGGAGGCGCCATTCGATGCCAACTGCATCAATCAGGTGGTAAACACAGCACTCGGCGAGATTATCGACGACGACTGCACGCTGAGCGCTGAGGTAAAACGCTGAAAACCAATCGAAAAGATGAAGGAATCGACCGAGAAAATATTATATAGTCCGCTCAACGCACTATTTCATCTCATGGCGCTGATGCCGCTGCGGGTGCTGTATGTGCTGAGCGATGCCCTCTATTTTCTGCTATATCGCGTGGTGGGCTATCGGCGCAAGATAGTTCGACGCAATCTCACGGAGAGTTTCCCCGACAAGAGCTCCAAGGAGATAGATGGCATAGAACGCGAGTTTTACCACCATCTTGCCGACTATTTTGTAGAAACCATCAAACTTTTGCATATCAGCGACGACGAGATGCGCCGCCGCTGCCCATATGAAGGCGTGGAACTAATCGACCGAGCCTTCGACGAAGGCCGCTCTATACTCGTATATGTGTCGCACTACGGGAATTGGGAATGGGTGCCGTCGGTAACGCTATGGAGCCGCTACCAAGCAGGCGAAAACGCAATTTTTGCGCAAGTTTATCGACCACTAAAGAACAAATGGTTCGATAATTTGTTTTTAAGAATAAGAAGCCGATTCCACTCGGTGTGCTTTGCCAAGAATACGGTGCTGCGCGACCTGGTGCGAGCCAGAGCGGCAGGTAAGCCCATAATTACAGGCTTTATCAGCGACCAGCACCCCAATCGCAACGACGAAGGGCATGTGATACGGTTCCTTAACCATGACACAGCGATGATAACCGGAGCCGAAATGATAGCCCGCAAACTGAATTATGTGGTGCTACACTTCGATCTCGAAAAGACGGGTCGCGGACACTACAAATGCACAGTGCGAGAAATCTGTCAAGATGCCTCACAGTTGCCTGTAGGCGCTATTACCGACGCCTACGCCCGACGCTTGGAGCAACGCATCTGCGCCAGTCCGGCTTATTGGCTATGGACACACAACCGATGGAAAAACAAGGTGGAGCTTAATGAGAAAACGAATAAATGAAGAGTGAGCAATGAGTAACGTGGAAAAGAAAGTAGCAGTTATAATCTTAAATTGGAACGGCGCAACGCTATTGCGACGTTACCTGCCATCGGTGGTAGAAAACACAAATCCCGAGATTGCCGACGTGATAGTGGCTGACAACGGCAGCAGCGACGAGTCGCTCACGCTGTTGAATGTGCAATTCCCGAAGGTGAAAACACTGCAGCTGAAGGAAAACTACGGTTTTGCCGAGGGCTATAACCGTGCAGTGAAGATGACCAACTATAAATATACTATCCTGCTCAACAGCGACGTGCGAGTGCCAAAAGGGTGGGTGGAACCGCTATATGAATATATGGAAGCCCATCCCGAGGTGGGGGCGTGCCAACCAAAACTCCTGAAGGACTACGATGGCGAGCAACCACTATTTGAGTATGCAGGTGCAGCAGGCGGATTTCTTGACTGTCACGGCTATCCCTATTGCCGCGGCCGCATCTTCAACGATGTGGAGCCAGACAACGGTCAATATGACGGCGGCGAACCTATCGACATATTTTGGGCAACAGGTGCAGTCCTGATGGTGCGCAGCGAGGTGTATCTGCGTGCAGGCGGCCTCGATAGCCATTTCTTCGCACACATGGAGGAAATAGACCTGTGTTGGCGAATACATCTGATGGGCTATAAGATTAAGGCCGTGATGAGCAGCCGCGCCTATCACCTTGGTGGCGGAAGCCTTCCGGCAAGCAATCCTCGCAAGACATATCTCAATTTCCGAAACAATCTGTTCTTGCTCTATAAGAATCTTCCGCTCAAGGAGGGCAAGCGTCTGCTCTTTGTGCGACGACTTTACGACACACTGTCGTTCTTTATGTTCGTAGCCACCTTTAAGTGGGGCAGCGCAAGGGCTGTGATACATGCCCACAACGATTTCCGCTCGATGCGCCATCGCTACGACGGCATTCAGCCCGAAGTGAATCTGCTGAAAACCATGCCCGGCACCGACCGAAACATAGTTATCGACTACTTCCTGCTCGGCAAACGAAAATTCTGACTTTGCGGCTGGCTTTGGACTATCCTATATTGCTGATATGGGCTCAAAAATGGCCAATAAATCACTTTTTTGCCCACTAAAATGTGAATAAATCAAAAAAGTATTGACAACGGCTTTTTGGTGTTGTAATTTTGCACCAAATTTGCGCTATTATGCGCCTGAGCGAAGGGTTAGCGCCCTCAGCGAGGCGAAATATGATGACCCGTAACGCCATCGAGTGGGCAAAGATTTAGATTAAATCAAAGTGAAGATACATGTCAAAGCCAAATAAGAAATCGAGAATATCGTTTTTTCATTCCGACACTACCACAGTGATGAGCGTGGCATTGGTGCTGCTGCTCCTGGGCATTGTGGCTTTCTTGGGGTTGGCTGCCAAGCAGGTGACCAGCAATCTGAAAGAAAACATAGGGTTCGACGTGGTGGTGAAGGAAAACGCTACCGAAGCCGAGGTCAACCAGCTGAAACAGATGTGGAATAACGCCGCCTATATGAGCAGTGTGAAATATGTGTCGCGCGAGGACGCTCTGAAAGAGTGGGAGCGCGAAACCGGCGAGGACTTGATGGAAGTGCTCGGTGTGAATCCCCTCAGCGCCGAATTTGAGGTAAAGGTAAAGGCTGCCTATGCCAATACCGACAGCCTGAACAAGATAGAGTATCAGCTGAAGCAAGTGCCCGGCATCGAGTCGGTGCAGATGCACAAGGATGTGGTGGATACCATCAATCATAATATCAAGAATGTGGCTCTAATACTCATAGCGGTGGCTGTGGTGCTGCTGATAATATCGGTGGCGCTCATCAACAACACCGTGCGCCTAACTGTGTATTCGCGCCGATTCCTGATTCACACCATGAAGTTGGTGGGCGCAAAGCCAAGCTTTATACGCCGGCCTATAGTGGTGTCGAATGCAGTGAATGGCATCATTGCCTCGATTATAGCCATGGTGCTACTTTCGGGCGTGCTCTACTATCTGATAGAATTTGAGGCAGGATGGGGAAGCCTAATCAGCCTCGTGGATGTGGCTGTGGTTTATGGCATGCTTTTGGCTGTGGGAGCTGTGATATGCGCCCTGGCGGCAATGTTTGCAGCCAACAGGTTTATAGCTCTCGACTACGACGAACTATTTACCAATTAATCAGAACGATAAATAAGAATAAATTTAGAACGAAACAATATATTATGGCAGAAATTAAGCGTCCCGACAAGATGATTAAGGACAAAAACGAAGACAAAATAAAATACAGCAATTTTCCACTTACTCGCATCAATTTCATCTTGATGGCAGTATGCGGAGCAATGATTGTTATAGGTTTTCTGTTGATGCTCGGCGGAAGCAACGAAATCGACCACTTCAATGCCGAGATGTTCAGCACACAACGCATCGTGGTGGGCCCAACTATCTCGTTCTTGGGCTTCTTGGGCATGGCTTTTGCCATCATCTATAAGAAGAAAGAAAAGTAACAGCGGCTGTGGCTTGATGATAGGCGCAAGACGGCTTGGCTGATGCGCATCATTCAGGGCAGTGGATATTAGTATCTTCAGGCAGTGGAACTGAAAAAGTTCTGCCGCCGCTATATTTGGGCAAACAAAAAATTAATTTTATTACACCAATATTATTATTTACAAATCTATGGAATGGTTTGAAGCGTTGATTATGGGCCTACTTCAGGGATTTACCGAGTTTTTGCCGGTGAGCAGTAGTGGCCATATTACCATTTTATCTAATCTCTTCGGCATAGAAGGCGAAGAAAACCTCACATTCACCATAGTGGTGCATGTGGCAACAGTGCTGAGCACGCTATGCATATTGTGGAAGGAAGTGGATTGGATATTGCGAGGATTGTTTAAGTTAAAGATGAACGATGAGACCATATATTTCCTGAAAATATGCCTTTCGATGATTCCAGTAGGCATCGTGGGACTCTTCTTTAAGGATTATGTGGAGCAAGTTTTCGGATCGGGACTATTGATAGTGGGCATCATGCTGCTCGTTACAGCCATGCTACTCACATTTACATATTACGTTAAGCCACGCGTACAGCGCGAGATTACCTTTCGCGACGCATTGGTGATAGGTATAGCTCAGGCATGCGCTGTAATGCCTGGACTATCGCGCTCGGGCAGCACCATAGCCACTGGCTTGATGCTTGGCAACAAGAAGGAGCATTTGGCTCAATTTTCGTTCCTTATGGTGATTCCTCCTATCTTGGGCGAGGCGTTGCTCGACGGAAAGAAGATACTCGAAGGAGCTGCTGAAGCCACTGGCGACATATCGATGCTCGCCCTCGTTGTGGGCTTCGTGGCAGCGTTTGTTTCGGGCTGCTTGGCATGCAAGTGGATGATAGGCATAGTTAAAAAGGGCAAACTCATCTATTTCGGCATCTATTGTGCCGTGGCAGGTGTGTTGGCTATCATCTATCACCTCTTGGGGTGCTAATATATTGTTTACTAAATTATTAAGACAGGAAATACTATATGCTCAATCCCATAATAGGAGAGGTATTTTATTTAGATAAGCCATTAGGCTGGACGTCGTTCGACGTGGTGAAGCGCATACGCGGCAAACTACACTATCGCTTGGGCATCAAGAAGCTCAAGGTGGGGCATGCCGGCACACTCGATCCGCTTGCCACTGGTGTGCTGATAGTGTGCACAGGCAAGATGACCAAGCAGATAGATGAACTTCAGGCGCATGTTAAGGAATATGTGGCAGAAGTTACGCTTGGAGCTACCACACCGTCGTTCGACCTCGAGACGCAGATTGATGCCACTTATCCCACCGACCACATCACCCGCGAGCAGGTGGAGCAAGTGCTTCAGCAGCAATTCGTGGGCAGCATCAAGCAAGTGCCGCCAAGCTACTCGGCATGCAAGGTTGATGGTCACCGAGCCTATAAGATGGCTCGCAAGGGCAAGGAAGTGGAGCTGAAAGCCAAGGAGTTGGTAATCGACGAGATAGAATTGCTCGACTATTCGATGCCTAAGATAGTGATACGCGTGGTGTGTAGCAAGGGCACCTATATACGCGCCTTGGCACGCGACATAGGCGAAGCGCTTGGCAGTGGAGCGCATCTCACAGCCTTGCGACGCACACGAGTGGGCGGTGTGCGAGTAGAAGATTGCCTGAAAGTGCCCGAGATGCTCGATTTGCTCGAGGAAGCACAGATGGTGATGCCCGACGAGATAGAAAATAAATAGAAAAATACTACAAGCTGATACGACATGAAATTATCGGAATTTAATTTTGATTTGCCAGAGGAGCTGATAGCTCAGCATCCAAGCGCAGTGCGCGACGAGGTGCCAATGATGGTATTGCACCGCAAGACAGGTGAGATAGAACACCGCATTTTCAAGGAAATACTGAATTACTTCGACGAGGGCGACCTATTTGTGTTTAACGACACTCGCGTGTTCCCTGCTCGACTGATTGGTAATAAGGAAAAGACAGGTGCCAAGATTAAGGTGTTCCTGCTCCGTGAACTCAATGCAGAGCACAAACTATGGGACGTGCTCGTGGACCCTGCACGCAAAATACGCATCGGCAACAAACTCTACTTCGACCTCGACGACACCATCGTGGCTGAAGTTATTGATAACACCACATCACGCGGTCGCACGCTGCGATTTCTTTACGACGGCGACCACGATGAGTTCAAAAAGAGCCTATATGCGCTCGGACAGACTCCGCTGCCAAACTATATAGTTCGCGACGAACCTGAAGAAGATGACGTGGATCGCTATCAGTTCTTGAAGGCACGCGTAGAGGGCGCTGTGGCTGCTCCTGCTGCAAGTTTGCACTTCAGCCGCGAGCTGCTTCGCCGTATGGAGATTGTGGGTATCGAGGAAGGATATCTTACACTTCACATCGGACTCGGAAACTTCCGCGAAATCGACGTTGAAGACCTCACCAAGCATCGCCTCGACAGCGAACAGATGGAGATTAACGATACCCTTGTGGAACAAGTGAATCGCGCTAAGGATAACGGACGCCACATTTGCGCCATTGGCACTTCTACCATGCGCGCCATAGAGAGTGCAGTGGGTATGAACGGCCACATTAAGCCATATTCGGGCTGGACAAATAAGTTTATCTTCCCTCCCTACGATTTCTCGGTGTGCGACTCGATGGTTACCAACTTCCACATGTCGAAACTCGGTCCTAACGCCAACAAGAATAGCGAAGACGACGGACCTGCAATGACTGAATCGGTAATGCTCATGATGGCAGCAGCCTTCGGTGGATACGAAAACGTGATGAAGGCCTACGAAGTGGCTATCAAGGAAGGCTATAAGTTCGGCGCCTACGGCGACGCAATGCTGATTGTGGATTAATCACGAGGTTTCTCAACCACACAAAAATAGGATAATCAATTCTCTTGAATAATTGAAAATTTTGGGCTGATTCCAAACCTTTGGAGTCAGCCCAAATTGCTCTTATCCCAAATTGAGAAACTCGCCAACTGCCGGAACGAAAACCCGCCAACTGCCGGAACGGAAATCCGCCAACTGCCGGAATGAAAATCCGCCAACTGCCGGAATGAAAACCAGCCAACTGCCGGAACGAAAAATCGCCAACTGACGGAATGAAAAACAGCCAACTGACGGAATAATTTGTCTAAATTCTTGAAAATTAGAAGATTTGTTATTATATTTGTGCAGAATTAACAGATGGTAAATATGGCGGAAAAGAGATATAAAACAAGGATAGCAGATAAGCTGCTTTCTGAGCAGTTAGAAGCTGCAGGAGCTGTGTTGGTGCAAGGTCCAAAGTGGTGTGGAAAGACCACAACGGCACAGCAAGCAGCTTCAAGCAGTATGTATATGGATAATCCATCTACAATTAAAGCCAATTTGATTCTTGCGGAGACTAACCCCGAGATGATACTCGAAGGAGATGTGCCAAGGTTGATAGATGAGTGGCAGCTTGCTCCAACGCTTTGGGATTCTGCACGATTTTTGGTTAGTAGGCGAGGCGAGCCTGGGCAGTTTATATTTACAGGTTCGGCCGTACCTGCCGACTTGTCAGCAATCACCCATTCGGGGACTGGCCGATTTGCATGGCTCACAATGCGAACAATGAGTCTGCAAGAGTCGGAAGAATCCTCGTGCAGCGTATCGCTTGAACACCTTTTTAACACAGGGAAGGCGGCTGGAATTGCAGCGGAAATCGACATTTCTCGCCTTGCGTTTATGCTATGCCGTGGAGGTTGGCCTGGTACGTTGCAGTTGTCTGAAAAAGCGTCGCTTTTGCAAGCCACTAACTATTTCGAAGCGGTGGTAAATAGTGATATATCAAGGGTTGACAACACATTGCGCAATGCAGGATTTGCCCGCAAGTTGTTGCGGTCGTATTCGCGATATCAAGGTGCGCAGGTGTCGTTGACAAAGATTGCCGATGACATCCTTTCTGGAGGAAGCAATAACTTTAGTATAGATACGCTTTACGACTATGTGACAGCCCTGAAGAAGATTTTCGTTATTGAGGATATGGAGGCGTGGTCGCCTAATTTAAGGTCGAAAACGGCTATCAGGACATCCGACACTCGCTATTTTGTCGATCCATCAATAGCAACTGCTGCCTTGGGCATTGGGCCTGGTGATCTCGTGAAGGACTTAAATACCATGGGCCTCATATTTGAGACAATGGCTGTGAGAGACCTTCGCGTATATGCCGATGCCTTGGGTGGTAAGGTTTATCATTATCGCGATAAGAACGGATTGGAGTGCGATGCGGTAATCCATCTCCGAAATGGCAAGTATGCTCTTGTGGAAGTGAAACTTGGCGGAGATAGCCTTATAGAAAGTGGTGCTAAGACATTAAAAGCGTTGGCGGCAAAGATTGATACCGATAAGATGGACTCGCCGTCGTTTTTGATGGTTCTCACGGGAGTTGGAAAATATGCTTATACTCGTGACGATGGTGTGGTGGTAGTGCCCATTTCTGCGTTAGGCG
>CALZAF010000042.1 GCA_945612775.1 uncultured bacterium
CAGACCTCGCTCGGGCGGTGCCGGGGCGAGGTCTGATGATGATGCAATATGATTGCTTGGATTATTTCTGAAGGTCGAGTTTGAAACCGCAATAGATGCCTTTGTATGAGCTGAGGAGGGTAGATACGGTAGAAATTGTGCTGTTACCGGTGATTTTCGAAGCTGCGGCAATGATGTTGCTGAGTTTGCTGATGTCGAAAGTGATGCTCAGTTGAGTGCCTTTCGACACGTAGGCAGTTACGCTCGAGAGCTTAGAAGAACCGAGTGCGCTGAAGTTGAACACCAAAGTGCCTTCGGTAGTGCCTTTAGTCACCGTTCCGTTGATTGTGCGGCCGTTTTTGAGAGTCATTACGAAGTTGTCGCTGCCGTCGAAAGCGAGCTGAAGCCCAACAACGCCAGCGCGCTCGTAGTATGTGGCAAGTTTCTTCTCGATGGTGGCTTCAGCGGCAGTTCCGCCAGCCTTTTGGAGCAAGTTTTCGCTCTTGAACACCACGGCAGGACCAGTCACAGTCCAAGTGCCTGTAAGGTCGCTTACTTCAACTTTGTCGGTAGAAATCAGAGAGTTGATTACGCCGCCAAGGTTGATGTTCTTAAGGGTGTTAAGGTCGAATGCTGAGGCATTGCTGCATGCTGCAAATGCGCAGACTGCTAAGATAAATGATTTGATTTTCATCTTGTTGGATATTAGTATGTTATATGAAAATGTTGATTCTCGAGCTGTTCTGTAAAGTTTCAGACAAACAAAGATAATGCAAATGCCGTCAACTATGCAAAAGTTTAATACTTTTTAGCGTAAATAGTGAAAAATTGACCAATATCCATATCAATCGTTCAGCCTCCGGCACGATTTAGTCCTTTTTCTCGATTTCGTGGTCGATTTTTTCGAATTCGGAGTTGTTGCTGCGATATTCTGGGATAAATAGCTTCATCGCCTTAATCATCTCGTGAGTGTTGCCACAGGCGGCGAGGCCTATGATTTCGTTGATGGCTTTCTGCACTACCTCGTAGTCGTACTGCGTTACGGTGGCAATCATAATCTTCTCGTTGATGGTGGCTGTGGTGGTCTCCTTGTCGTTGAGCAACTCTTCATAGAGTTTTTCGCCCGGACGGAGCCCGGTTTCCACTATCTTGATGTCCTTGCCCGGACGGAATCCGGCGAGTGCTATCATTTTAACTGCCAAGTCGTAGATTTTCACCGGTTTGCCCATGTCGAACACATAGATTTCGCCGCCGTTGCCCATGCAGCCGGCTTCGAGCACCAGCGAGCAAGCCTCGTTGATGGTCATAAAGTAGCGAATGATGTCCTTGTGGGTGATTGTCACCGGACCACCCTGCTCAATCTGACGGCGGAAGATAGGGATTACCGAACCGTTAGAACCGAGCACGTTGCCAAATCGAGTGGTGATGAATTGCGTTTTTAGTCCGCGCTTGTTGATGTCGAAGAATAGCGATTGGGTGTAGATTTCGGCAAGGCGTTTAGTGGCGCCCATCACGTTGGTCGGGTTCACCGCCTTGTCGGTTGATACCATCACAAATTTCTGCACGCCATGTTCCACTGCAAGGTCGGCGATGATTTTAGAGCCCTGTACGTTGTTGATAATAGCCTCAGTAGGGTTGATTTCCATCATCGGCACATGCTTATAGGCTGCGGCGTGAATCACGAGTTTAGGTTGATACTTAGCGAAAACCTGCTCCATGCGCACCTTGTTCTGCACGCTGCCTATGAAGGGCACAATCTTTATGTCGGGGAACTTCTGCTGCATTTCGAGCATCAGGTCGTGCATAGGAGTCTCGGCTTGGTCGATGCACACCACGAGCCCAGCCTTGCAAGCTGCCACTTGGCGCACCAGTTCGCTGCCTATCGATCCGCAAGCGCCAGTGATTAGCACCGTCTGTTCGAATATATTCTTGCGCACGAGGGTGTTGTCGGTGATAATGGGCGCGCGGCAGAGCAAGTCCTCAATTTCCACATTCTTAATCTGTCGCGATAGGTTTTGTGCCGAATCCTCGTTTTCGCTGAGGTCGATATCTTCGATATGGTTGATGGTCAGCACCTTAATGCCTGATTCGAGGATTGAAGTGGCTGCATCGCTGCGCAGGAGTCCGAGGTCGCGCCTATCGGCAATTATAGCCGATAGTTGGAGGTTTGCAGCCAGGTTGCTGAATGTCTCGGGTGCGAAATAATACACGGGATAGTTGTTTTTCACCGTCTTGCCATTGTTGGTGGGCTTAAAGCTGAGCAGTCCCACGGGTGAGTAACGGCCGCTGAACTCGTTTTGCAGCCAGTTGGCAATAATCACCGAGCGCATCGAGTTGCCCACCACGAGCACATGCTCATTGTGGTGGCGAATGGTGGTGAGGCGCGAATAGATGTATTTGGCAATGAGACGCTCGGCTATCATCATGCACATAGCCAGAAGCACCACAAATCCGAGTTCCCACATGCTTATGAACGGCTTTTCGGTAAACTGCTGCACTATGAGGTTGATGATGCTGAGCGTGAGCATCGAGATAGCGCAAAGCGTGAGAGTTCGGAATAGGTCGTTGAGCGCCGAAAGGCGTATTATGTAGGCATAACTCTTAGTAATGAAGCTCACTATCAAGAACACGCCCACTATGATGAAATAGTTGCGTAGAGTGTCGAATGGTGAGGCGACAGGCGAACTAAAAGCACCCGAAAGAGAGGTTATGGTGTAGCTAAGCGCCACGATAAGGAGGTCGATGAGTAGAATTATCCATCGGGGGGTGGTTTTGTCGCCTAATGGCCGTAATATGTTGAAGTTAAGAATTCCCATGTCGATATAAAGTGTCTTTTTTGTTTTATTTTCTGGCTTTTAATAGATTTTGTTGTTTGCATCAGTGTGCAAATATAGGAAATAATTCGCACTTATCGCAAATTGTGCCCATTATCTTTTCATTTAAGCTTTTAAGTGCCAGTTAATGCACGGCCTGGGCAGCTTCGGGCGATGTCGCAGGGAACATTATTTGACTGTAAGGCAAATGATGTCGCCGGCGGCAGATGTAGGAATTGAGAAGCTGCCATCGCCGTTGCTGGAAATCTTAACCGTTTTCCCATTGACAGTAGCAGCGAGAGCCTTATCGGCAGGCATGAGGCCTACAGTCAGGGTGAGTGGCATTCCCTGATTGTTGACTATTCGTGCGCGGGTGAATGTGCTATTGTTCCATTCCTGGTCGATGGTGAAATCGCCTATGGCTTTCAATCCCTTAATGCTACCGCTGGTCCATGCCGATGGCAATGCAGGCAAAAGATGGATGTTGCCGTCATAGCTTTGGAGTAGCATTTCAGCCACGCCTGATGTGAATCCGAAGTTGCCGTCGATTTGGAACGGAGAGTGAGCATCCCAGAGATTGTAGTAGCATCCGCCCTGTCCAGCCATAGCTATGGTGTAGCTTTGGCTGTGCTTGAGCATAAGGGCAAATATTTCGCGGGCTTCATCGCCCTTGAGGGCTCTTGCAAAGAGGTTGACTTTCCATCCTCCCGACCAACCGGTCACATCGGTGGCATTTCGCACAAGCAGAGAGTTGACGGCTGCCTGATAGAGGCGCTTTCCCTCGGCATCGGAAGTGAATGCTGATACCTGATTGTAGGGATACAGAGCCATGAGGTGGCTCAGATGTCGGTGGCTGTTGGCGTCGTTTTGCGAATTAAGACTTAGTTCAGCCCACTCTTTCAGGCATGTCATGCCCTTGTAAGTCTCGATATGGAGTCCGCGGTCGAGCACATTCCAGAAGTCACGCATCTCCTGCAGTTCGGATTCCGATATCGGCGAGTCCTCGCCCAAAACCTCGGCTCCCTGAATGACGCTGCTCACCACCTCGGCTGTGTTCTGCTGTGCAAAGGCTGTGGAATAACCCGAAGGACCATGTTCGGGCGAATACTCGTCGGCCACAAACCATGTGCCATTGGCGGCCTTGGTGCTGATATCCTTTAAGAACTGTGCCGATTTGAGCATAGCAGGCAGCGCACGCTTCAAGAAATTGCGGTCGAGAGTGTAGCGGTAATGCTGCCATAGGTGCGAGCAGTTCCATGCCGCCAATGTCTTGATTTTGTTCCACATCCACTGTGAAGTGCCGCCAAAGATATTGGTTTCGGTGGTCAACATCCAACCTCTGACACCGGTTTTGTATCGCTGAGCCAAGGTGTGGAAGTTGTAGTCGTCGCCGGCAAGAGTGATGATATTGTTAAGGAACGGCATGTGCATATCGCTAAGATTGGTGCTTTCGGCAGGCCAATAGTTCATCTGCACATTGACGTCGGTGTGGATGTCGCAGTGCCAAAAATCGGTGTTGGAGTCGTTGTTCCAGATGCCTTGCAGATTGGCAGGCACATTTATGAGCACATTGTTGCAGCTAATCATAAGATAGCGGCCATATTGGAAATACAGCTGTTCGAGAAAGAGCCCGTCGGCATTGTTGCGGTTGGCGATGTCGGCATAATTGTCAACCAATGCTTTAGTGGTCATCGAACTGGTGGCATTGCCCAGCTGCAGCTGTGTTCGTCCCATTAGCTCGGAGAACTGAGCTACATGGGCTTTGTGTACTTTCTTCCATCCGTAGGCGCATGCAGCATCAAGCAGTTTGCCGTTGGCTGCGGCTACCTGCTGGATAGTGCCATTTACAAACGAAGGTGTGCTGTCGTCGAAATTGGTAGCAACGGTCATGAAGAGCGTCACCGATGTTGCGCCATCTACCTCAATTCCACTGTCGGAGGTTCTGACGGTTCCGTTGGCGGCAACTACTCGCATTTCGGTGCTGTAGCTTACGCATTTCAGTTTGCCGCAGAAGGTGGCGCTGCCGGCATTGTAACTAACCTCTGATGCTCCGATGCTTGCATCCGGCTCGTAAGAGAAGCGCAAATGCAGTCGATCCTTGCCTTTTACAGCATAGTGTGCTGCCAAGACGCGATGCGGGGCCGACACCAAGTATCGGCGTGTAAATTGCGCATTATTGGCGCTTTTGAAGTTGACACCCGCCACGCCCTTAGCGATATCGAGGTATCGCACATAATCCGTAATAGGCTTGGCATCGTCGGCCACAGATGCCATTCCGCTTAGGTCGTCAACCAATATTTTGCCCAGGCAGGCATATTTGCCATGCTCTCCCCAGTCGGTTGGCGAACCGTTATACAAAGTCTTTTCGTTAAGTATTATTTCGTCGCGGAGCACGCCGCCCAGAAGCGTGGCGCCAATCTGTCCGTTGCCGATAGGCAAGCCGTATTCCATCCAAGGGTTGGCAGAATCGGTGGTCGTAGAGGGGAAGTCATACCACAGGCTGAGGCTGCTGATGTCAGTAGGGCGTGTGCCTCCAGTTATCTTGTGATATTCCTTTACTTGCATTTCCGGTGCCTCTCCATTCGGTGTGGGAGTCATGCCATTACATCTCTCTACCGCACAAATCTCGTTAACACTTGTCATGCTGAGGACTATGCTCAATGCCATACAGATTATTTTTCTCATATCTTTCTTATATTCTGCAACTTTGTTATTATTGTTTATGTCGTTTTTGCCTGAGCAAAGGCTATAGCTGCTCGGGATTCTTGTCTTTTCGAATTTTTTTCTACTTATCTCAATGTTGCAAATTCCGAAATACGCCTAAAAACCCGACAGACAAAGCAAATATAGCAAATATATCGGGAATAATGAGCATATTGCCTCAGAAATTAAATTAATCATTGACCCTGTCAGCGAAAGATTGAATAGATGCCTTACATATATTCTCGGCAAGTTTGTGTGGTGAAAATGATTATAAAGAGTGGCTTAAAATGCAGAGATGCGCAATGTGCAAAAATTGCTGTTAGGCCATAATTTGTGACTTTGGGTGGCAATGTGCAAAATTATCCGATATTTGTATATATAATGTATAGGAGACTCGTGCTGGGGTGCAACGATAAAATATTGTTGATTAGTAATGTGATGGCAAAATGCAGATTTATCGGTGAAGTGTGCAAATTTTGCGATGCACATCCTCTCGGGCTTAGAAGATGGGGCGAGACGATGAATTTATTTTGTTCAAAATTGACGATTTCGGGAAAAATGGCGGTTTTGTGCTATACAAAATGCACTAAAAAATGTGCAAATTTATCTATTTTGCCGTTTTGAAGTCGGTTTCTCTTTATATTATGTGAAATGATTGAACAAAATTTGTTATCTTTGCAACGCTTTAAGGGAAATTTATATAACAGCGTGTTAAATTAAACAAATACGAAATATATACTTACCAAGATATCACAAAATTATTCTATTTAATACTAAATTATGAAATTAAAATCGATTATTGCAGTTTTGGCATTAGCGACCTTATGGACATCGTGTTCCAGCGATGAGCCGGGCGCTGAGAACGGCTACGGCATCGTGCAGCCGGAAATCTCAGCCGACTACGACGTTAAGGCCACATGGACTGTAACGAAGGCAACAACAGCACCAGCGGTGATTCAGCCCGAGATAGGCGATTTCAGCGCGAGATTGTTGCGTAAAGATGGCTCCGTTGACAAGACTTGGAGCAAAGTGACTGACATGTCGTCGGCTGAGCGATTCCCAGTGGGCGACTATACTGTTAGCGCAAGTTATGGCGACATGGCCGATGAAGGCTTCGATAAGCCATATTTCTACGGTTCGGCAAGTTTCACTCTCTACGATGGCGAAGTGGCACAGCCCGAAGTGGTGGCTACGCTGCAAAACACCATGGTGAGCGTTGACTACACTGAAGCGTTTATCCATTATTTTGCCGACTATTCTACCACTATCTTATCTACACAAGGCAATTACATCACATTTGCCAAGGACGAAAATCGCGCAGCCTATGTTAAGCCGGGCGATGTTAAGATAGCTATGGAACTTACCAATCAAGAAGGTAAAACCATCAATGTGATGCCAGCCTCAATCACTGGCGCAAAGGCTCGTTATCACTACCGCATCACTTTCGACGTGAACGGCGGTGAGGTGGGCGATGCTCAACTCGTGATTACATTCAACGAAGAACTTTCGGATGGCGGCGAGGTGATAATCGCGCTTGGCGATGAGCTCTTCAATGCCGAGGTTCCTTCGGTTAAGGCTGTGGACTTCACCCCTGGCACCAGCGTCAAATACATCGAGGGCGACGCGCCTACCACAGGTCCTCGCGTGAACATAGGCGCTATGGCTGGCTTCAGCGAGGTGATTCTCACCACACAGTCGGACTATCTGATTAGCAACGGTTGGCCAGCCGAAATCGACCTCAAAAACATAGAACCAGCACAAAAGGCCCTTCTGCTAAGCTACGGATTGAAGGTGAGCGGACTTTGGGGCGCTTCGGCAAGCAAGATGGCACTTATCGACTTCACCGGAGTGGTGCCAAATCTACGCGCTACCGATGCTGGCAAAAATCACAAGTTCACCTTGCTCGTTAAGGATATCTTGACCCGCGTGAGCGAACCCCTCGAACTCGAAATCGTGACCACACCAGTTCAGCTGGAATTGCCTGACGCCACTACTACTGTGGTTGGTACCGGCTTGGCTGAATGTGCCGTTACCTATAACGGCGAGAATATTGCCGACAATGTAACCTTCAGCGTGCTTAAAGAAAACGGCACATGGAGCAAATGCACTGTGGCAGGTGTTCAGTCGCTTGGCGGCAACCAGTATAAGGTTACACTCAACGTGCCCATCAGTTCATCGTCGATGCAAGTGCGTGCCGAATATAAGGGCGGACTCCGCACATCGGAAAGTATGACTGTAACACCTACCAGCCCTAACCTTACAATCTCGGCACCCGACGTTGATATTTGGGGCTCATACATGATATTGACACTTGCTTCAGATCAAGGCGACGTGAATACTCTCGCTAAAATAGCATCGGTATATGTGTCGGCCGACGGTGGCAGCACCTATAGCAAGGCGTCGAACGTCACCGTATCGGGCAACACGCTCACCGTGGGCAGTTTGACTCCTGGCACATCTTATAAGATGAAGGTTTCGGTGGTTAATTCAGCCAGCGAGGCAAGCAACGAGTTGGCTGCAATTACCGAATCTGCCGCTCAGATTCCTAACAGCGATATGGAATCGTGGAGCAAGAGCAGCATCGGATCGGGCTACTACGACTACTTGCCATATGCCAGCGGCGAAAGCGACATATGGTGGGCAACCAACAACGAGCGCACTTATGCTTACTCGGTGGCTCGTGTGGCAGTGACATCGGGTTGTGCAGTGAGCTACAACAGCACCGTGAAGCATGGCGGCAACTATTCGGCACAGATCTACACCAGCGGTCACGGCGGCGGTTATGCCTCTACAAGCGTAGTTCTCTATCCCGAAGGAGCAGTGGCAGGTGCGCTATTCATCGGCACCTACGACTGGAGCAACAAGACCGAGACCATAACCACCGGACACGCATTCAGCACACGTCCGTTGTCACTCTCATTCTGGTATGAATATATGCCTAAGAATACCGACCAGTTTAAGGTGGAAGTAGAGGTTCGCGCAGGCGACTCAGTGATTGGCCGCGGCGAATACGTTCCGGCAAGCACCAGCACAGCCGACACAGCATTCCGTCAGGCTACTGTGAACATCGATTACACCAATAAAAAGGCTAAAGCTACCTCGATATTCGTGCGCTTCTTATCGACCACTATGACTTCGTTCTCGTCGAGCAACTTCAATAAGAACACTTCTACAGCTATCGGCGACGCAACTATCAAGGTGCACATAGGCAGCATTCTTTACGTTGATGACTTATCACTTAACTATTAATGGCGATGAAAAAGATACTAAATATATTTATTTTGATGATGACAGTGGCCGTGACACTCGTGAGCTGTGACGACCCAACTTATCCCGACTCAACTACCGATCAGGGAACGCTGAAATTGTCGTCGCTGAGCATCGACGTAGATGCATCAGAAAATCAGGTTACCACCCGTGCAGGCATCGATGTGGGCACTTTCACCGTGCGTGTGCTCGACGCAGCTACCAATGTGCTCAAAAATTCGTGGATCTATAGCGAGATGCCCGAAGTGGTGACTTTGCCTGTGGGCGACTATGTGATAGAGGTGTATAACGCCGAAGTGCAGGAAGCAGCTTTCGACGCTCCTTACTACTACGCATCGAAGAATGTGACTATCACCAAGAACGATATCGCCGAACTCGGCACCCTCACTTGCACACTAGAAAATGTGCGCGTGAGCATAGCTTACACCGACCAGCTAAAGGCAGTGATGGGCGACGATGTGAAGGTGACTGTGGAGGTGGCTGCAAAGAATATGCTTGAATTTGCCGCTTCGGAGACTCGTTCGGGCTATTTCCGCTACTATGAGAACAACACCACACTCGTGGCATCGTTCTCGGGCACTGTGGAAGGCGTGTTTATCAGCGAGGACCACAAAATCGTTACCGACGTTCAGCCTCGCAAGCACTATATCATCACATTCGACTATAAAACCGGTCCTCTTCCCGACGATGAGACAGGTGGAGTCAGTAATAGCGGATTTAGCATTGATGCTTCGGTGAGCGTGCAAAACGAGAGCCGCGACATCAACATCGATGACGAAATTATCGACCCATTCGAATTCTTGACCACTTCAATCTCTTCAGCCGACTTCACTTCAGCTGCTTCGACCAAGGCTGTTACAGTGAAATCGTCGGCAGCATGGACTGCTACAAGCGACCAGTCGTGGTGTACCGTTGCCGATGTTACCGGCACTGGCTTCAACATCACTGTGGCTGCCAACGAAGCTGCCACATCGCGCACTGCCAATGTGGTGGTGGCTATGGGCAACCTCAGCAAGACTATCAAGGTGACACAAGCTGCTTACAGCGCAACGAAACCGGCTCCATCGTTCACAAGCGAAAATATCAACCTCACAGCTTACAACGATGCTCGCCTATTCGGTACCGACGAAGGCTTGCTTGCTGCCGAAGTGCTTATCACAGCTCCTAATGGCATCAAGAGTTTCGAAGTTAACATCAATTCGGGCACACTTACTACCGAAGTATTGCAAGGTGTGGGTCTCGACACCCAGTTCAACCTCGCTACAGGTCGCTCGGCAGCCGGCGTTGACTTGACTGAAGGCCTTGCAGGTCTTGGATTCCCAGTGGCTAACGGTGGTACTACCTCGGGTGGCGTTACTTACGGCCCTGTAGTAAATCAGACTTCGGTGACATTCAACATCAGTCAATTCATCCCATTGCTAAGCATCTACGGTGCTGCATATCACGACTTCGAATTGACCGTTACCGACAATGCTGGCCAAGTAGGCACATGTGTAATTAAGTTCCAAACTTTTTAACCCTTAATTGCTCGGATAAATGAGAAAGATATCAAATATAATATTAGCTTTCGGCCTAATGGCGGGAGTGCTTTCATCATGCTCTGACGATGTATTGATGAGAGAGGGCGAAGGTTCGGTAAACTTCGATGTAAAGGTGAATGCCGAGGCAAAGGTGGCTACCCGTGCCACCGACGAATCGTCGCTCGCCGAAAATTGCATCATTTACGTTTACAACACCCAGGGCCTTATAAGAAAATATCGTGGCACAAGTTCGTTGCCAAGTTCATTGATATTGAAGAGTGGTAACTATCGCGTAACGGCAACTGCCGGCGATAGCGTGCCAGCTTCGTTCACCGACCGCTATTTCAGAGGCGAGCAGGCGTTTGTGGTTAGCGCCGGCAGCCAAGAAGTGGTGAGTGTGGAGTGCAAAATCGCCAACTCGGTGGTTGCCGTAGATTTCGGCAACCTCGCCGAAGGCCTTACCGACTATCAGCTCCAGGTGAGCAATGCTGCCGGACAGCTTGTGTTCACTGAAAGCAATGCCGACGCTCGCGGCTACTTTATGCTCGACGTTGATGAGACAGAATTGCAGTGGACACTAACCGGTAAGCAGCTCAGCGGAGCCGACTTCAGCAAGAACGGCACCATATCGGGCGTTAAGCGCGGTTATCTCTACAACATCAAGATGTCGTACACCCAGAACGTAAGTTCTCAAGGTGGCGCAATCTTCGATATCGCTATTCAGGAAGAAGAAATAGAGTCGAAGGAAGTGGTGCTCACTGCAGCTCCTAAATTCTTGCTCAACGGCGGTCGCAACACCAACGAACCAGTGGTGTCGGAGCCAACTAAGTTCTTGAGCAATGTGGGCGTGTATTGCAGCTCGGCTTGCGCACTCAAGAACCTCCACGTGAGCGCTGCCGACAACCTCTTTACCAGCAAATTTGGACTTGCCGACGATGAATTCGACTTCTTCAGCATGACCGAATCGTATAAAACAGCATTGGCTGACAAGGGCGTGGGTTACACCTACGAATACAATGCCGACGACGATAACGCCATGGCTAAGATTACATGGTCGAAGGAACTTCTCAACACTCTTGACTTGGGTTCTTACACCATAACATTCACAGCTACCGACGTTAAGGACAAGGTTCGCACTTATGTTATGAACATCGACATCACCGATGCAGCCGTAGTTACCATCGACGTTATCGATGACGAAGTATATACATCGCGCGCCGTGCTCTATGGCACTGTGCTCAAGGCCGAATCTACCGGCTATCAGTTCCGCTACCGCGCCGAAGGTGCAAGCGAATGGGCCGTGGTAGATGCCACAGTAGATGGCACAGCACTCAGTGCAGCCATCAGCGGCTTGACTGCAGGCACCACCTACGAGTATCAAGCTATTTGCGACGGTTTCAACGCTTCGAATGTCAAAACATTTAAAACCGAAGAGGCTAAACAGTTGCCAAACAACAGCTTCGAAAATTGGCAAACCACCTCATCGCCATATTTGATCTACGGTGAGAATGATGCTATGTTCTGGGATTCGGGTAACCACGGCTCGGCCACCATGAACAAGAACGTTACTGTGCCATCTACCACACTCTTCCACAGCGGTAGCCGCTCTATCGACTTAAAGTCGCAGTTTGTGGGTCTCGGCATTATAGGTAAGTTTGCCGCAGGTAATGTGTTTGTGGGCAAGTACCTTAAGACCGACGGAACCGATGGTATTTTGGGTTGGGGCCGTGAATTCAAATCGCGTCCTACTCAGCTTACCGGCTACGTTAAGTATTCGCCAGTCACCATCGACAACAACTCGGGTGCTGTGGAAGGTGCTACGGGAATGGATAAAGGCCAGATATTCATAGCGTTGTGGGACGAATCGACTGAAACCGACAGCAGCACAGGCGAAACATGGCCTAAGATTATCAAGACCAAATCGAGCGAACGCATGCTGTTCGACCCTAACTCGGAGCACATCATAGCCTACGGAACGCTAATCTTCACCGAGAAAACCGCGGGCGATGGCTTGATTCCATTCACTATCAATCTCGAATATCGAAGCAACAAACGCCCATCGGCTATCATCCTGACTTGTTCGGCAAGTATGTATGGCGACTATTTCTGCGGTGGTAACGGTAGCGAAATGTGGCTCGATGACCTTCAACTTGTGTATGAATGATAAAATCGATTAAAAGAAATATTACTTTAATTTGCTTGTTCTTGGGCGCTTTAAGCGCTCAAGGACAATCGCATTTTAGTAGGAATATGGAGCAAACCGTGTTTGTGCCCAAAGGGCAATGGGTGACAGGACTCAGCGCCGACTACTCGCAGAACAAATACGACAACTACCAATTCCTGGTGCTGGAAAACATCACAGGCAACAACTATAACTTCAAGGTTAGCCCTATGCTGTGCTATACGGTGAAGGATGACCTTGGGCTTGGCGGACGCTTTTCCTATAGCAGAATGCGCACCAAAATAAGCAGCGCCGACCTCGTGCTTTCGAGCGAGGACTCCTTCGACGTGGATAATGCCTACATTATCACGCAGAACTATAACACTACGGCGCTACTTCGAAACTATATGAGTATAGGTAAATCCACCCGCTTCGGCATCGTCAACGAGGTGCATATCACCTACGGACTGAGCGAATCGAAGATTACCAACGGGTCGGGCACCGACTTCACTGGCTCTTTTATGCGAACCCACTCGGTGAGCATAGGAGTTCAGCCGGGTCTAATGATGTTTCTCAACAATTATTCGGCACTCGAGGTGAATGTGGGCGTGCTTGAGCTCGGTTATTCTAAAAACAAGCAGATAACCGACCAAGTGCACATCTCTAACACCACGATGAAATCTGCTAACTTCAAGGTAAATCTATTCTCAATCTCGATTGGGGTGGCATTTTATCTCTAAACTAACTCTACAGCGCAATGAAAGCAATAATGAAAAAATGGCAACAAGTGGCATTGCTGGTGGCGATGCTGCTGCCTCTGTGTGCTAATGCAAGCGCGGTAGCCGACGAAGTTAATACTGCCGCACCAGCCGATAGCGTGAATCAAGTGCCAAAGTCGGTAATCGACCAGCTCGTGACCGATGAGGTGGAAATGGTGATCGTTGGCAACGACACCATCAGCATAATCTTGCCTGAGAAAAACTATGGCCGCTATCATCGCGGACTATTTGCCTACCTGTTTGTGCCTAAGGGCCATTTCTCGTGCGGTTTGCTCGCTTCGTATGGCTCTATCGGCACCGAAGATATGCAGATGCTCAATCTGATTAGCGACCTGAGTTTTAAAGCCAAATCCTACTCGTTTAAGCCTTATTTGAGCTATTTCTATAAGCACAACAAGGAGCTTGGCGTGCGTTTTGGCATTAGCAGCACTGATTTCAAGCTCAATAGTCTTAGCGCCGACATTATGGACGACATTCAGTTCGATATGCGCGACGTGCTTTATAAGACTAACACCACCTCGATGTCGGTGTTCCATCGCAACTATATCGGACTCGATCGCGGACGCCGTTTTGCACTATTCAACGAGGTGGCTCTGCGCTACGACCGCGGCAACGGCACCTTCTCGCGCCTATATGACGACGAACCTAAGGAAACCAAGTCGAGCAGTCACTCCTTCCGTCTCGATTTCTCACCCGGCATGTGCGTCTTTGTGCAAGAAAAGGTGGCTTTCAACGTGTCGTTCGGAATTTTCGGCTGGTACTGGAAGCGCGAGAACCAAATTACCAACGGAACCGAAGAAGGATCGTACTCGGCAAGCGGTGCTAAGTTTAAGTTCAACCTGTTCAACCTGAACATGGGCGTTTCGGTGTATCTATAACATGATATTTCATCAATTATGGAGAAGAAAACTAAGAAATACTACTCGATAATGCGCAGCCTGATGGCGATGCTTGCTGCTGTGATGCTATCGAGCTGCCTCAAGAACGATATCCCGTATCCGCTTGTGCAGTGCGCCTTTTTGAGCATAGAGGCTGAGCATCAGTTGGGTAAAGCGACTATCGACACTAAGAATCAGGTGGTTACTCTCAACCTCGATGAGACGGCAAACCTTGCCGATGTGCGCATCACCAGCTACACCATCACCGAAGAAGCCTCCATCAGCAACGATATTCGCGGCGGCATCAATCTCTCGGGCGAGCCCTACAGCGTGGTGCTTTCGCTCTATCAAGACTACACGTGGCTTATCCGCGCCAATCAGGAGATTGAACGCTATTTTACCGTGGCTGGTCAGGTGGGTGCCACAATTATCGATGTGCCGGCTCGCCGCGTGGTGGCTTATGTGCCTAAGAGCGCCGACCTAACTAAGGTTACTGTCACCTCGATGAAGCTCGGTCCTGCCGAGGTTTCCACTACTACGCCTTCGCTCGAGGGCACTACTGTGGATTTCTCTTCGGCTGTGCATGTGAAGATTACTTACCACACCACGGTAGAAGATTGGACCATCTATGTGGTGCGCTCGGCTCAAGATGTGCAGCTCACGCAAGCCGATGCTTGGACTCGCGTGGCTTGGCTCTACGGGTCGGCTGAAGCTGGCAAGAAGAACGGTTTTGAATATCGCTTGCAGGGCACAGAAGCATGGACTGCTGTGCCTGAAAGCATGGTTAGCCACAATGGCGGTTCGTTTACAGCCCGCCTTACCGGATTGTCGCCCGAAACGTCTTACGAAGTGCGCGCCGTGAGCGGCGAAATATCGAGCGCTGCAATGGTTATCACTACCGAATCGGAGCTGACGGTGCCAAACCTAAACTTCGACGACTGGTGGCTCGACGGCAAGATTTGGTGCCCGTGGGTAGAAGGCAAGGATGCTTATTGGGGAACCGGCAACAAGGGCGCCACAACGCTTGGCAACAGCAATAGCGTGCCCGGCGACGACACTTGGAACGGAGGAAAAGGTCATTGCGCCGAACTCAACACTAAGTTTGTGGGCATTGGCATAGTGGGCAAACTGGCTGCGGGCAACCTCTTCACTGGCGATTACGTTCGCACCGATGGTACTAACGGTATCCTAAACTTTGGACGCCCATTCACAGGCCGCCCAACGCGTTTGAGGGGTCACTATAAGTATAAATGTGAGAACATCAGCCACACGTCATCGGAATTTACCGACTATAAGGGCCGCCCCGACACATGCTCTATCTATATCACGCTCACCGATTGGGACTCTCCGTATGAGATTCGAACCAATCCTAACAATCGTCAGCTATTCGACGCAAATTCGCCAAATGTGATTGCCATCGGCAAACTCGAAAAGGGCGTCTCGGTAGATCAATGGACCGATTTCGATATCGAACTCGAATATAGAGCCACAAACCGCCGTCCAAAATACATCTTGATAGTGTGCTCGGCAAGTAAATTAGGCGACTACTTCACCGGCGGCGACGGCAGCACCCTCTGGGTAGATGATTTCTCCCTCGAATGGGACTACTAATAGCGCAATAGCCGGCTAATTTGTTAGATAACAAATCTGTCGCTTGCGCTGATTTTAACACGGATTTTCACAATATTTTTGCTCGGATTATCACAATTTGTGGTGATATCTGAAGATATTTTGTGAAGATCCGTGT
>CALZAF010000043.1 GCA_945612775.1 uncultured bacterium
AGATGTCGATGCCAACGATGGGGTATTCGTTACGGTTGATAACGATTTTGGGGCGATATTTCATAACCACATATAGCAATACAGGCACCACAATAAGTAGCACTGCTGCACCTATTGCGATAGCCCAACGAGTAAATCGGTCGCGATTTGCACTTTTTCTTCGTTTGCGCGATGTGGTTTTGGTTTTGTCGTTTTTTGTCATTTCGATGCAAATTTACGGAAAATCTGCGAGATTCTGCATCGGCTGAATAAATAAAGATACATTTACGGTGCTAATAAGCGTAAAAATCAAGTCGCCAAGCAGACCCGTAGGGGAATGGTTGGCGACTTGAAGTCTATATTTCTTAGGGAGCTTCTAATTGATGTTATCAGTTGCGGCCCTTTGAATTGTTGTTGCGTTTTTGTTGCTGAGCCATCATGGCTTGTTGTTGGCGTTGAGCTTCCTCGAGTCGAGCCATAAAGCCTGATTTCTTCTTAGGATTCTTAGCGGCTTCAGCCATGCGTGCGCGCATCTTTTCTTCGCTTACGAAGAAGCGAGTTGCGTAGCTCTGGATAATTGTGAGCAATAGCGATAGGAAGTAGTAGTAGCTAAGACCCGATGCGTAGTTGTTGAAGAATACAAGGAACATGATTGGCATCAAGTACATCATCCACTGCATACCCTTCATTTGCGCATTTTGGTTTTGCGACTGCATGGTGATGCGAGTGTAAAGGATGTTGGTAACTGTCATCAACAAGCAGAACAAGCTCACATGGTTGCCAAAGTAGGTAGAAATGAGAGGAATGTGGGTTGTCCAGCTGAAGATGGCATCAGGGGCCGATAGGTCGTTAGCCCAGAGGAACGACTCGCCGCGAAGTTCGATTGACGAAGGGAAGAAAGTGAACATAGCGATGAGGAAAGGCATCTGGAGCAACATAGGCAAGCAGCCGCCGAATGGGCTTGCTCCAGCCATGCTGTAGAGCTCCATCTTCTTTTGCTGACTCTTCATTGCATTTTCCTGTCCTGGATATTTTTCGTCGATTTTCTTCACGTCGGGAGCGAGTAGGCGCATCTTAGCCTGTGATACGTAGCTCTTGTTAGAAAGTGGGAATAGCACAATCTTTAGGAGCAATGTGAGGATAAGGATGGTAAGACCCATATTGCCCAATATGCCTTGCAACCAGTCGAAAACAGGAATTACGATGTAGGTGTTGATGATGCGGAATAGCCACCAACCAAGCGAGATGAGGCGATGGAGTTGTAGATTTTCTTCGCCATAGTTCTCGTTGTAGCTCTTAAGGAGCTGGAATTTGTTAGGACCGAGGTAGATGTGGAAATTGGCAGGGTTAGGATTAGCCGAGTTGTATTCCACCGAGGCTTCCATGTTCATATCCTTCAAATAGTCGCTATAGAAAGCGCTATCCTTGTCGATGACTTCGCTCTCGATTTTTGCACCCACCATGTGAGTGTCGGCAATGAATACCGATGAGAAGAATTGGTTCTTAAAGCTTATCCACTTGAGGTTGTTGGTAATTTCGTCGCGGTCGTTGCCTGCCTCATTGAGGTTTTCAACGTCGCCGTCGGAATATTTGTAATAGATGGCGCTATTGCGTTCTTCAAACATTTTGCCCTTTTCCTGGCGAGCCATGCGCTGAGTCCAGTAGATGTCGAGGTTAGGAATGTTTTGAGGAATCACACGCTCCATATTCTGCTGGAATACCTCCATCTTCACCATATAGCTGCCTTGAGCGAGAGTGTAGCGAATGCCCCACTTAACATTGTTGCCGAGGTCGAGCTGCATAGTTACAGTAGAGTCGTTCTGAGCGATAGGAGTGAAGTAGAAGTCGCCAGTGTCGTAGCGCTGAGCATTGGTGTTGAACACAAAACCGAAAGAATTGGTGTTCTTGTCGAAAAGAGTCACGTTAGGGCTCTTGTAGGTGTCGTATTTGAGAAGCGAAGCATTGCAGATGGCTCCACCCTTGGTGGCGATGTCGATTTTTAGCACATCGTTCTGCAGAGTCACTACTTTGTCGTCGCCAGTAAGGCATTTAGCAAATTCGCCACTGCGAGTGTAGGCATACACAGCATTTTGAAGGGCTTTGATTGCGCGATTTCTCAACTTGATGTCGGCATCAGAGAAGATGGTTTTGAAATCTACGTCGTTGCCGTCAACATTGATAGTGCCGCTGATTTCGTTGCCGTCGAAGCTGAGGTGAGCGTCGTTGCTTTCGAGAACGTGAGTGGTAACACCGTTTTCAGCCACTACGCTGCGGCCATAGAGTTGAATAGAAGATTTCAGACGTGTCATTTCCTCGTCAGAAATCGAGTCAGCCACCATGTCGATAGGGGTGGTGTTGTCGGTTTTCGCTTTCTGTGCTGCTTGTTCCTGCTGGGCTTTTGCTTGAGCTATTTCTGCCTCGCTTGGCTGATTGAGCCATGTGAAACCCATTATCACAAGGAACATCAACAGAAGTCCGATAATCGTGTTTTTGTCCATTCGTAATAAGTTTGGAGTATGATTAATTAATTATTATTATTTTCGTGCTAACAATTATCTGTTTTGTCAAAAATTGTGCCAAATAGGAGTTGTTATGCTGCTATTCGTCACGTTTTGCTGCCTCTGCCATAAATTGCTTCAGCAATCGGTGCGGCTCGAATGCCCAAGTGCCGTATTCGGGGTTGAACGCCACTCCCACATACCAGCGATGCGCCGTTAGTTCGATGATGTCGGGCAGTTGCGACATCGGGTTGATGCCCGTAATCATCATTCCGGCTTGAGCAAACATCTCGCCATATTTCTTGGCATCGAACTCGTAGCGATGGCGGTGTCGCTCTGTAATGACAGCATTGCCGTAGGCTTTACGCGCATGCGAGTCGAAGTCGAGCACCAGAGTAGGGTAGTCGCCGAGTCGCTTAAGTTCCGGCATATATGCCATGCGCTTCTGTTCGTCGCACCCGTCGATGACGCAGTTGGCCGACCGAGAGGAAACTTCGGCGCTTGTGGCATCGTCAATGCCAAGCACGTTGCGGGCAAACTCTATTGCCATGCATTGCATTCCCAATCCTATGCCAAGCGTAGGAAGTGAATGATTGCGGCACCATTCTAATGCCGAGATGTAGCCTTCCACACCAAGCGCGCCGTCGCCCGAAGCCACCACTACTGCATCAGTGTCGGCAAAAGCATGGTCGATGTTGTTGCCACTACCATAGAGCGCAGTGCTGGGTATGTAACGCAGGTCCAAACGCTTGCCGCAGTGAGCTGCAGCGATGCGAAGAGCCTCGCAAAGGCTTGGGTAGGACCTATGAGCGTCATCATATTTTCCCACTAAAGCCAGCCGAATCTCGTCGTCGGCTTCCTCGATGGTTTGCGCTAACGGTTGCCAAGCCGTCGGCACTGTTTTAGTCTCGATGCCAAGCAGTCGAAGTGCCTCTTGGTAGAGGTCAGAGCCCATAACCGCAGCAGGCATGCGAAAGATGTTGCCATCGTAGGGCAGCGCAGAAGTGCCATCGCACTCACTATCGGCCAGCATCAGATCGGGTTCGATGCCATATCGGCTCAAGTTCTGCCTTATGTCATAGCCATCGCAAGCCACGCAGAGACATCGGTCGGGAAGTTGCTCAATCATCGACCTCACGGCAGTGAGAGCCAAGGCGCTATCGATAGATTGAAGTTTTCCGCCTATCTCAACCACCAGACATTGGCGATTCTCTTTCTCGCTAATGTTGCTGATGCTACGCATGTATTCTGCTACCACATGCTGCGATATGCTTACCGCTGTTGCTCGATAAGAGCCGCGACGCTCATCGTTGATTACACGCTGCAGAATTTGTCCTGCGGTGATGTGGTGCATGTGGGTGGCTTTTACACCCGTCATTCGCTCATAGATGCCCAGCGTGTAATCTGCTTCATATCCATCGGCAGTTACATAGCACTCGCCATCGATGTTGCAGTCGAGACTGCCAGCATCGGAGTTTAGATAATGGTCAACCTTTACGGCTGCCACACTAACCCCTTGCGATGCAAGCACGCTCGCAAGCGAAGCAGCCATAACGCCTTCGCCATAATGAGACTCGGCGCTGCCAAGAATGAATATGTAGTGAGCATCATTCACAAGTTTGCTTCGTTAGGGAGTGTTTGCATCCAAAAGTGCAAAATTAGCAATTATCTCTGGAATATTCTAATGCCGTAACCTAAAAATAATTGAATAAATATCTTGAAAAGCCGAAAAAATGCGCTATATTTGCAAAATCGGAACCGAAATTGGATCCGTGAAAGGAGATTTGACAGAGTGGTCGATTGTGGTGGTTTGGAAGACCATTGAAGTGCAAGCTTCCGTAGGTTCGAATCCTACAGTCTCCGCCTTTTTTAAGTTAGAGTCGGCAGAATAGAGTTTATCCTCTGCCGGCTCTAACTTTGTTGATGCCCACGCCAAAAACACGTTTCAAATTTTGATGAAATGAGAAAATTATATTTACCTTTGCAAAAAATCTAATCACGCATGATTCAAGTACGCTGTAAAAACAATAATCAGACCAAGAGTTTCCCCGAGGGAAGCACGTTGCTTGAGGTATTGGCTGGGTTCCCGGAATTGAGTTTTGAGTATCAGCCCGTATCGGCAAGAGTAAACAATTCATCGCAAGGGCTTAAGTTTAGAGTCTATCAAAATCGCGACGTGGAGTTTCTGGATGTTCGATCATCTGGAGGTATGCGCGCCTACGTCCGTTCGCTGTGTTTTGTGCTCTATAAGGCGAGTCAAGACGTGTTTCCAGGCAGTCGCCTATATATGGAACACCCTATTTCGCACGGTTATTTCGGTAATTTTCATAAGTCTGACGGCACATCGGTGACCGAACAGGATGTGTCGCTCATCAGAGAGCGCATGCAGCAGATAGTAGATGCTGATATGCCGTTTCATCGCACCGAAGCGTTAACCGACGACGCTATTGCGCTATTCCGTAAAAGTGGATTCTCCGACAAGGTGAAGTTGCTTGAGACCAGCGGTCAGATTTACACCGATTATTACACACTTGGTGATACAGTTGATTATTATTACGGTCCTTTGGTGCCATCTACAGGCTACTTGAAAGTGTTTGGTGTAGAAACGTATTATAACGGAATCTTATTGCGCATTCCCGATAGGAAACACCCCAATCGCTTGGCTGAAAAGGTGGATATGCCACGCACATTCGGCATCTTTGCCGAAAATGTGCGATGGAATGTGATCATGGGTCTGCAAAATGTGGGTGCTGTGAATAAAGCTTGCCAAAAGGGTAAGGCGAGCGAGCTGATTCAAGTAAGCGAAGCTTTGCAGGAAAAGAAGATAGTGAAGATAGCTGAAGACATCTATAGCCGTTATTATGACGAAAAGAGCCCAGTGAGAATGGTGCTGATTACGGGTCCGTCGAGTTCGGGAAAAACCACATTCTGCAAGCGACTTTCGGTGCAGCTTAAGGCTTGTGGATTGCGCCCGATTTCTTTCTCCACCGACGATTATTTCGTCAATCGTGAGGATACTCCTAAGCTGCCCGACGGCAAGTACGACTTCGATAACATCAAGGCTGTGGATTGCGAAACTATGGAGCGCGATTTGCTCGAACTGCTCAGCGGAAAGGCTGTTGAGATTCCTGAATTTAACTTTACCACAGGCAAACGCGAATACAATGGCAAGCGCTTGCAGCTTGGCGAAGGCAAAGTGCTGCTTATAGAGGGCATACATGCCTTGAATCCCATGCTTACAGCCAAAGTGCCCGACGAGAGCAAGTATAAGGTGTATATCTCTACATTGACCAGCATTTCGCTCGATGCACATAATTGGATTCCTACGCGCGACAACCGACTGCTTCGCCGCATTATTCGCGACTATAATAAGGGTGCATTCACTGCGCAAGAAACCATAAGTCAGTGGCCGGCGGTATGCGAGGCCGAGGAGCAATGGATTTATCCATATCAAGAGAATGCCGATGTGATGTTTAATTCGGCGTTGAACATTGAGTTTGCAGTTCTTCGTCTGCATGCCGAGCCCATTTTGGCAAGTGTGCCCAAGAATTGCCCAGAATATGCCGAGGCGCATCGCCTGCTCAAATTCATACACTATTTTATCCCAGTGAGCGACAAGGAGATACCGCCAACATCGATTATGCGAGAATTTGTGGGCGGATCGAGCTTCAAATATTGAAAAACAACGCTCGTCTAAGCTTTGATGCTGGGCGAGCGTTGTTTTTTCAGAATATTCGATGACACAGTGTCAACTGTTGTTCTCGATTACGCATATTCGTCCTATCTCTCGCATCCAAGAATCAGGCTTGGGGAGAAATCTTTCAGATGGGAGAATCCAGCATATTTTTGTCTTCAGGTGTTCGGGCAGAACTGGTTGGTCGGCATAACCGTCGGTGTAGATTAGTGCGCCGTCATACTCTGGATGCTCTGCCACATAGTCGAAGAATGGTTGGAAACTGGTGCCTCCGCGTCCTACAACCTTGATTTTTCTTGATGCCTTGTCGAGTGTGGTGACTTCGCCGAGTGCCACGTCGAACTGCACAGCGTCGATGGTCTTAATGCCATAACTGAAAAAACGGTTGATGGTGGTGTAGAAGTCGCATAAATTCGCGTCGGAGATGCTGCCGCTGCAGTCAACACCAATGATAAGGCTGGTAGAGAAATCGTATTGACTACCAAGCGCCTCGAATCCGCTACGCCGGTTAGGGCGCATACGCGTTAACTTTCGTTTTTGAGAGATGATAGATGCGCGAAATCCTGCGAGAATCTTCCGATAGTCGATTTTCGCCTTTGTTGAGGCTATAATCATCTGCTCAAGGTTGCCAGCCAGGCTTCCCCAAGAGTGAACATTTGCTATGGTCTCGTTGATGATGGCAGTCATAAAGTCGTCCTGCTGCCAATTGAGCGCAAGGTCGGCTGGCACAAGTATTTCATTTGAAATCATTGAGATGAAATCCTTTGTTGGCTCGTTGATGTCATTGCCCTCGAGCGAGTCCTCGTCGTTGCTCTCCACGAAATCGTCGTCAGAATCTGAATCCGACGACATGCCTTGAGGATTCATTTTATGCTCGATGTTTCGGGCGTAAAATTCGTAGGTTTGACGGGGAGGAAGGTCGTAATCCTTAGGAGTGTCGAGTCGAAGGTGCTTCAGAGTGTAGTTGTCGGATACCACACAATTACTGCCACGAGCACGCGATACTATGGAGCAGCCTTCGGGCTGGCGCTCGTATGGGTGCTTCAAGAGAATGCGAATCACCTCCACTCTTAGCGTTTCCTCGAGTTCGGCGTCGGAGATGTCGTCGCACAAGTTGGGGTTAATCTCAATCATTCCATTGCCTACGCGAATGTGGCTCAGCATAGAATTGTTTTCTGCCAGTCGGTGAGTGCAGAAAGCTATGAATAGCGCTTCTTCGCATAGAAACCAGCGCTGTGTGATTTTAGATATTCGTTCGAGCATAAGGTGTGGAGTGAGATTTTAGATTTCGCTTACGAATTTCAGGAGACGCTCATGAAACTTTGGCGCATTCACCACAATGAAGACTATGGCGTTAGAGTAGTCGCCCTTCTCGAAAACGGTGATGAAGTTGGCAAGAGCTTCTTTTCTATTGGTGTCGTTTAGCCAATCTACGTATTTCTCAAGATTTTTTGCCACAGTGGCGTTTTCCTTGTTGTTGAGCTTGCAGTTATGCAAGAAGCGGAAAATTGATTCGTTGAGAATGGCTAACTCATGTAGCTGGTAGAATTCCACGCGCTTAATCGTCTTGGAATACTGCAAGAGGAGTTCTTTGCCAGTGATTGCATTGTTGTTGAGGGCAAAACGCAAGAATGCCGCAGCAGCTGCAGCGCCCACAATTCCGGCAACCATGCGCTTGTGTATATCTTTGATTTCCTGCACGTTTAGCATAACGTCCGACACCTTTTTCCAAGCACGGCGGTCAGCCGACTTCTCAAGACCGTTGTATGAGGCCTTTTTGTCGGTGGAGTCGCCGTCGAGCCACGATGGATTGTCCTGAATAAAGCCGATTACGCGCGAATCGAGTTTTTCGCCAACAGCCCAGTTTAGCCATTCTTCGGCAGTGGGACGAAATTCGTAGATGTTGAAACGCGACACGAGTGCCGGGTCGAGGTCGGTGAGCTGATATTCGTCGCCGTCGTTTACGGCAGCTATCACGCGGCTGCCTTCGGGCAGAGTTTTGCCGGCGAGTTTGCGGTTAAGTGTGAGGTCCATAACGGTCTGCAATATTTCGGGACGGGCGCGGTTGAGTTCGTCGAGAAACAGCACAATAGGGTTGGAATCGACGGGAAACCAATATGGTGGAGTGAAATCGGTAACCGACTTCACGTTGCCTTGGCTGTCGGTGGCTTCGATTTTTGATGGAAGGCCGATAATGTCGCCTGGATCGGACATTTGCCCCAAGAATAGAGTTACCACCTTGATGCCTTTTGCGCGGTAGTAGGCAGTAAGGATTTCAGACTTGCCAATACCATGTTTGCCAACGAGCATGATATTGTGGTGTGTGGGAGTAAGATTAAGAATTTCGTGTAATTCGGTGCTGTTGATAACTGTAGCCATATTATTATACTATTTTTTTGTTAACCTTTTCTTGTGATATGGAATTCCTTGATAGAACTGCTATTGATGGTTTCGATAAGAGTTTTTAAGTCTGCAATACTCTGAGGAAGAGTCTTGTTGTAGCTTTTCCACCATGCGTCGATCATAACGCATAGCCGTGTGTCGGGAATCCTGACACGAAAACGCAATCGGCGTTTCTGCTCTACTACCTCATATTCCAGCTCTGGATAATCTTTCATTGCCTCGGCGAACAAAGCCTTAATAGTGACAGTATTGATATTGTTCGACTTGACAACCTTCAAAGCTTCTTTCGACACGTAATCCCATGCTTCGAGACATTCGCCTATGTTGTCCTTTAAGGCAATAATCCAGAGTGCTATTTGCTCTGGCGTGTTGTGTGAAATATACATACGCAAATGGTCGTTATAGGTAATTATATTTGTATCGTATCGTGATTCAATGTCTAATTTATGGCCTGGAGCCAAAATTACAGAAAACGGTTGATGTCGCCGAGAATACGAGTCTGATTTGAGAGTTAATTCCTGTTTACCAAATTTTCCCGATGATAGTAAGGTGTTATATACAATCCTCAAATCAGGACCTACAGAAAAACGACTCGTAATCGTTAAGAGGTCTCTATTTACATACTGCAGATATGAGAAAAAAGCCGCTTCTTGATTGTTTGGACGACTTGATAAAACACCTGCAATTTTGTTGATGATTTGCTTGCTCTTGATATTATCCATGAGTAATAACCTTTATTGTATTGGGTAACAAAGTTTTACAAAAAACATTTGGAATTAGTGAAAGAGAACCTATCGGTTCATTGATGTGTGCCTTTCTCTTAAACCTTTTTGCGATTAATACAGCTGATTAAGAATCTTCTGTGGTGCAAATATATGACAAAGATTTTAAAATGAGAAATAATCAACTTACAATTTTACATACAAAATTTTTATACCTAAAACGCAAGCAATATTGTGCTTTTTTAGCCATATTGCTTGCGTTTGCTAAATGTGTATTAATTAAAGGATATATGACGTTAGAATACACCGAGTTCGCCGATGCTCAAGGCATTGCCATTGGCGAGTTGTGTGGCTCGGATAATGATATATCGAGCATCGATGCCTTTCGGCAGATAGTGATAACGCGCACTTGGTTCGTTAACGATGTTGCCGAAGGTAAATTCTCCAGCGTCGTGGTAGGTGATGCCGTCGGTGCTCCACTTCACTTGACATGCTGCGAGCAGACCCTTCGAAACGCCTGTTGGAGGGACATAGAAGAAGCCTTTTACGCTGCGATTTTCGCCTAAATCTATCTTAATTTCTACATCGGAACCTTCGGTAGCGCTCTTCCAGAAGCTGCGGGCGTTGGCGTCGTTGGCATTTGCTATGTCGTGACCCTCGGCTGAGCCTGCCGTGGTGGATAACGTGATTAGGCGTGGAGCATAACCTATCTGCTGGCTCATCACAGCACCAGTTTCACCGTTGAGCACTGCCACAGCTTTGAGCATAACAGGCGACAAAGCCAATGGCTTGACGTAAATAGGTGATTCGGCAGTGGGTTGCGAACCGTCGATGGTGTAATGCACGGTGTAGCCTGCGCTTAGATTGGCTGCCGCATCCTGGTTATGTAGTTTCCAGTTGAAATCTTGCTTTTTGGGACTAATAGTTACGTTGCCTTCGATATCTTGCTTGCAGCTTAACATAGGTGGACGCGAAGCATAGTGATGGAGCGACAGTGTGCTCAAATATGCTTCGCCTCGCGATGCAATCACTCTTACGCGCAGCTTTGTGGTGGTAACATCAGGGAAACGAAGAATGCGCTTGTAGCCGATATTTGTAGCGTGAGCCACTTCTTGCCACTTGCCGTTCTGCCAAACGTCGATGGCGTGTTCCTCGATGCGCTCTCCGCGCAGATCGATTGGTTCTTGCAGCATCACACGATTGAATGTAAGCGGTTGCTTAAAATCGATAACCAGCTCATTGGCTATTTCTACAAATGTGTTTAATTTGTTGTCGGTTAGCTTTTTTGCTCCTTGTGCTATGTCCTTTAGCAGGTTGGTGCCGTAGGTTCCCTCGATTCGGCGTCCCACTTCGTTTAGAACATCAACGTCGGTATTTGAGAATTTGCCTTCGCGATTAGGAGGTATGTTGAGTAAGAATGTGGAGTTGCCGCCAACCGAACGCTCATAAATGTCGAATACATCGTCGGCAGAGCGAACTCGCTGATGGTCGTCGTCGCGATAGAACCAACCTTCGCGAATGCTGGTGTTGGTTTCAGCCTGCTGGTAGTGCAAATATTTGCCGCCAAAGAGTTTTTCGCGGCTGCCAAGGTCTTGCGCTGTCAAGTCGGGGAAATTTGATGTTGTATCTGGATTTTCGGGATAAGGAAGCACGTTCCACTCGGTGTCGCGAGTTCCGCCTCGCTCATTACCGCACCATCGAACGTCGCCTCTGCCAAATACCACGGCTTTAGGCGCTAAAGCATGAATAAGTTCCATCCAAGCCTTGTAGTTGTATTTTTGTCCGCCTTTGCGTTTAGGGTGAGCACCATCGAACCAAACTTCGTGAATTTCGCCATATTCGGTAAGCAATTCGAAGAGTTGGTTGAGGAAATATTCGTTGTAGTCATCGACCATAAATGAGAATTTGGTCTTATTTGCAAATGGTCTGCCAGGCACTTCGCGAGGAATTTGGCGCATTGAGTATTGGCTGAGGTTGCCGTATAGCCCTTTGGGGTTCTCAATCTGGTAAAGGTCGGCAGGCGAGAGGTAGATACCCAGTTTCAAGCCATACTTTTTGCAAGAAGCCGAGAGGTCGGCAAGAACGTCGCCTTTTCCGTCACGAAATCCAGTGGACATTATTCCGTGTTTGGTGTATCGGGTTTGCCATAGGCAAAAGCCATCGTGGTGCTTGGCGGTGAATATCACCATCTTCATACCGGCATTCTTCATGGCTTCGCACCACTGGTCGGTGTCGAGAGTCTTTAAGTCGAATATTTTAGGGTCTTCGTTGCCGGTTCCCCATTCCATGCGGGTGAATGTGTTAGGCCCGAAATGCACGAAAGCTATAAATTCGTTCTGCAGAGCGCTAAGCTGATTGGCCGTAGGCACCACATGAGCAGCTTTCTCCACAATCATAGCGTGGCTGTCGCCTTCGTTAATGGCTATCGTATTGGCATATTGAATCTTGGCTTGTGCCGAGAGACATATGCCTGCCATGGCGAGAAGTGTAATAAACAAATGTTGTTTCATTTAGTGAAAGAATTACGGATTACTATTATTCGTTTCTGTTGTGATTACAAATGTAAGCATAATTGTCAACATAATTGTCAACAGAAGCAAAAGAATGGTGTTAGAATATTTAAGGTCTTGATGATGGTAATTATATAAGATGTTTATAGATAGTGAAAATTATTATAATTAAAATCGGTTAGTGGCGTGTGGGTGTCGTTTAGTGCTCTGATGCGCTGCGGAATTTCGCTCAGAGGTGTGCCTTCGTTAAGCAAATCGCGGAGTCGATTGGCAAGTTTCACGTTTTCACGGTCTAACTCTTCTTGGGTGGTGGCGATTCCGTATAATTCCGCCTCACTCATTTCGCTAATAATCATGCCAGAGAAGAGTCCGTGCAAACCTTCCTTGCGCCCAAACTCGTCGGCGTTGCACCAGATGGCTACAATATTCGACCCGTGTCGGCGAAGATGAAATGCGTGAGAATGGCCCACGATTATGCCATCGAAAAGCTGACTATCGTCGTCGAGGCGATAAAATAGTCCGTTGGCACAGCCGTGGCCGAGAAGCATAATGCGCTCCGATATAGAGGTGTGGTGTAGTAATCGGCCAATCTCTTTTGACGAGGTAGCCGTATCTACAACACGAGCCTCGCACCCTTCGTAAAGGGCGCGAAGCATGGCTGTGGTTTTATCTTTTGGGTGAATTACTAACATAGTGAATGAGAATTACAATATTCTTCAAAACTGTTGTTTAGGTAAGCATCCATTTACTTCGTTGTGTTTTTGGGGATTCAGAATTCTAATCTAAATCCTTTGTTCTTCATTTCTTCATACATCTCAGGGTTGAATCGATAAAGAAAAGCCTCTTTTTTAGGCGAATTTTTCACCGTTTCATCGAGCTGAGTTAAAATTCCTAGGTGCAGCATCTTGTTGTAGAAATTGCGGCGGTCGAACTTTACGTTCAATATAGCTTCATAGAGCTGCTGCAATTCCTTCATAGTGAATTTTTCGGGAAGGAGTTCGAATCCTATTGGCTCGAAGTGAATCTGTTTGCGCAGTTCCTGTTCGGCTCTCCTAAGTATCTGGTCGTGGTCGAAAGCCAGCGAAGGCACTTCGTTGAGAGCAAACCAGCGAGCCTGAGCGGCATCGTCGCCACCGATTACGTCTTGCAGCTTCACAAGTGCGTAGTAAGCTATGGTGATAACTCGTTCGCGAGGGTCGCGTTTTGGATCCGAAAAGGTGTGAAACTGTTTTATATAAGCTCCTTGCAAACCAGTCTCTTCGCGCAATTCGCGTAGTGCTCCCTCTTCGGCGCTTTCTTCCATTCTCAAAAATCCTCCCGGAAATGCCCATCTGCCTTTATAAGGCTCGATGCCGCGTTGCACCAAAAGCACTTTCAGGTTTGAACCATCAAAACCAAATATCACGCAGTCGGTGGTTACACTCGGGTGCGGATATTTGTAGTGGTATTTCAATTCTTCGTTCTCCATAATCAGTTTTTAATATCGTGTAATATTTACGCAACAAAAGTACATACAAATTTCGGATAAACAAAATATTTTGCGTAAAAACTACACAATAAGTCAAAAATTTTTATTTTTCGCCATTATTTTGCGCAAAATCGGGCGCAATTAAAGAATTTCGAGAGCAATGGCGGCACAAGCTTCGGCATCGGCGAGAGCATGGTGATGGTTTGCAAGGTTGTAACCGCAATGCTCAGCCACTGTGTGAAGTTGGTGATTGGGTAGTTCGTTGGCGAAAGTGCGACGAGATGCTCGGCAAGTGCAATAGAATTTATAGCCGGGATAAGGCATGTGATAGGCTGCAAATACTGCTTTCAGGCATCCCTCGTCGAACGGACTATTATGAGCCACAAGCGGCAGTCCCTCTATCAAAGGTTCGATTTTGCTCCAAACGTCTGGGAAAGTGGGTGCGTCTTCCACATCGTGCATCGTAATGCCATGCACTTGAATGGTCCAGAAGGTGAAATAGTCGGGTATAGGGTAGATGAGGCTATAGAAACGGTCAACAATTTCGCCGTTTCGCACTACTACTAAGCCCACGCTGCAAACGCTGCTGCGTGACGAGTTGGCTGTCTCAAAATCGATGGCTGCAAAATCTTTCATTTTTCTTTAATTGTTTTAGGTGTGTGGTTTATACTACTTTATAACGGCTAAAAATCTTATTTGCGACTGCATTTGCCACGATATTGGGCAATGCCTTTACCAGCCTTAAGAGCCTCGTTGAATAGGGCACGACCTTCGGTAGAAGTGATGTCGCCCATGCGTTGCATTGCGTCGTCGTCGAAAGTCGCAGCCATAGCGATGGCTTGAGGGAATGAGGTTACTTTCTCAGGAGTGCGAGCCACACCGTGAAGAGCCTCGTTCCACCAGTTGTAGGCAGGGATTCACAGATTATATTGCTTTTATTACATAGCCACCTTCTTGCCGTTGTGGATATAGATGCCATGTTGGGTAGGACGCTTAATGCGTTGTCCCGAGATGGTGTACCACGCGTCGTCGGTAATTTCTTGTTTGTCGTCGGTAATGTTTTCTATCGAAGCAGATTCTATGAATTTGCGCATTGTGCTAAGAGCCGAGGTGGCGCAACCAGTTCGGCTGTCGAAAAGTGGAGCGTTATACCATCCTGATAGAGATGTGCCCTTGGCATTGTATTCCATCCACCACCAGAACAGTCCGGTTACATTATCATATTTGTTGAGCAGCGTTATGAGGTCAGCTGTGAAACTGTTCTGACCAGCATCGCTGTAAGGGTAAACGCTTGTGTAGTCGAATGTAGTGCCTGGGATAGCCCATGCGTAAGGATAGCCTGTTTCTACTATCATAATGTCCTTGTCGGCAAACGAAGAATTGAGTGCGTTGAGTGCCGTTTCGAGGGTCGATAAATTGCCGTGCCACGAAGGGTAATAGCTAAGACCGATGATGTCGTAATCGATATTAGCATTATTCATTTGATTGTAGAAATTGGTTAGCACATTGGTCTGCTGAGTGCGTTCGGTGTGCAAAATCACCTTGGCATCGGGACACACTTCACGGCAAGCCTTGATGGCATTATAGAGGAGAGTGGTGAAGCGGCTCCAGTTGGCAGAATTGCCCATGTAGCACTTTTTTAGCGATGAAGCTGAAGCATTGTAAGCTCCCCAAAGCATGCCGTAGCTAATTTCGTTGCCCGGTTGGATAAAGTCGGGTGTGGCTCCGGCGTCGCACATTTGGGTCAATGCGTCTTTTGTGTAGTCGTAGATTTTTTGATAAAGTTCTTCGTCTGAAAGATTAACCCACTCGGCAGGAGTCCATTGCTTAGCGGGGTCAGCCCAAGTGTCGGAATAGTGGAAGTCGAGTATTAGGTCGAAACCGGCGTCTTTAATCTGTTTGCCAAGTTTCTTCACATATTCTAAGTCTTGGCATGCATTAGGGTCTTTGTCGCTGCCAGTATATTGGCTTGGATTGACGAAAAGACGCACACGCATAGCGTTCATGCCCTCATCTTTAAATAGCTGCAGCGGCGAAGTTATGCGTTGCCCTTTAGAGTCATAATATGTGGCATTGGCATTGATATATTCGGGCAGCAAAGAGATGTCGCCGCCAACATATTTTTGAGCCATTGCACTAAATGTTACCACAAGGGTTAGTAAAAGGAGTAAATGTCGGATTTTCATAATGTTCGTTATTTAACAGTAGCAAAATTAATTCTTTTTTTACAAATTTCAAAAAGAACGCGCCTGTGGGGCAAAATTGGCTGTACGGAGATGATAATTATTTGAATTTTATTGAAAAATGCGGCTTTGTAATCGCTTTGTAATTGAATGTGGCATTTTTTTAGGCATAATTTGCACATTTTCGTCCTAATGTGTATTTTCGCAAACGACAAGCATAATTTACATTTTTTATATTTTTTCCATTGACCTAATTGTTAGTGACTGGAACATTGAATTAATACATCATTATGAAATTTTTTAGAATTACAAGAACTCTTTTTGCCATTATTGTGCTCACAATTGCGTCG